>CALXDL010000025.1 GCA_944387055.1 uncultured Oscillospiraceae bacterium | reverse complement strand
CATCCGCACAGCACTGGGATAGTCTGCGCCGCGGGCTTTGTAGATGTCCAACAGCCCTTGCCGCAGACGCTCCCCATAAATGGGGCGCAGCACAGGGCGCTCCCGGGAAAAGGCGGTCTGGGCCAGCAGCAGCGGCGCACTGGGACCGGAGAACCCCACCCAGTAATACTCCCAAGGCTCCTCCCCATCCGCCCGGTAATAGATGGGCACGTCTGGCCAGGCCAAGAATGCCTCGCCGGGACCAAGGACGAAAGTCCTGCCTTCTGTCTCGTAGGTCCCGCAGCCGGAGACCACATAGTGGAGCAGATAGTGATCGCGCACGCCAGGCCCCCAGCCATAGTCCGCCGGGCACTTTTGGAAGCCTGTATTGTAGACGATCAGAGACAGCTCTGCCCGATCCGCCGCTTTGAAGGAATGTTTGAAATCCGTCATGTCCGCCCCTCGCTTCCCCGCTTGCGACACCGTTTTTACCAGCATACGCCTGCGCAACCGATTTTGCAACAAAAATCCAGGGAAGAGGCCACGGGAGTGAATGGAAAAAGCGCGGAGAGGCTGTTAGATTCAAGGTAAGAAGAAAAGGAGGAGATCGCCCATGGAACACACGACCCTGGAGGCCCGCCTGGCGGCGGGCGAGATGGACGGACGGCTGACGGAACTGTATGGCGCGGACCGCTGCCAGGCGGCGCGGGAGCGCTGCGCGGCCGTCTGCGCGGGTTTCGCCAAGACGTTCGACTGTCCCCCCGAAGCACTGTTCAGCGCGCCCGGACGCACGGAGCTGGGCGGCAACCACACGGACCACCAGCATGGCCGTGTGCTGGCCGCCAGTGTGGATCTGGATATCCTGGCCGCTGCGGCGCCCAATCAGAGCGGGATGATCCGGGTCCAGTCGGAGGGCTATCCCCTCATCGTGGTGGACCTGCGGGAGCTGACGCCCCGGCCGGAGGAGGAGAACACCTCCGCCGCCCTGATCCGCGGTGTGGCCGCCCGGCTCTCCGCCCTGGGCTGCCCCCTGAGCAGCGCGGGCCTGGACGCCTATCTGGTCTCTGACGTGCCCGGCGGCAGCGGGCTGAGCTCCTCCGCCGCGTTCGAAGTGCTGATCGGGACCATGCTCAACGACCTCTTCTGGGACGGCCGGTGCAGCGCGGTGGAGCTTGCCCAGATCGGACAGTACGCGGAGAACGTGTTTTTCGGCAAGCCCTGCGGCCTCATGGACCAGACGGCCTCCTCAGTGGGCGGCGTGGTGGCGATCGATTTCGCGGATCCCGTCCAGCCTCAGGTGGAACAGATCGGGCTGGACCTGCATGCCGCCGGATATGCGCTGTGCATCCTGGACTCCGGCGCGGGCCACGCGGACTTGACGGCGGAATATGCCGCCATCACCGGCGAGCTCAAGGCCGTGAGCCAGTACTTCGGGAAGGAGGTCCTCCGGGAAGTGCCGGAGGAGGCGTTCCTGGAGGCGCTGCCCCAGGTCCGCAAAGCTGCCGGTGACCGGGCGGTGCTGCGTGCCCTCCACTTCTACGCGGAGGACCGCAGGGCCGCGGAAGAGGCCCGGGCCCTGCGGGACGGAGACTTCGGCCGCTTCTTGGAGCTGGTGCGGGATTCGGGCCGGTCCTCTGCGCTCTACCTCCAGAACGTGGTGCCCACGGGCCAGACCACGGCCCAGGAGCTGCTGGTGACCATCGGACTGAGCGAGCGCATCCTGGAGGGGCGGGGCGCCGTGCGGGTCCATGGCGGCGGCTTCGGCGGCACGGCCCAGGCTTTCGTGCCGCTGGATCTGCTGGAGACGTTCCAGGCCCGGACCGAGGCGGTCCTGGGCGCTGGGAGCTGCCATGTGCTGTCCATCCGTCCGGTGGGCGGCGCGCGCATCGGATAAGGAGGAGAGAGGATGATCGATACCTGCATCGCAGAGCTGGCGGCTTACGCCGTCCGCACGGGCCTCATCGAGGAGACCGACCGCACCTGGGCGGAGAACCGCCTGCTGGCCGCACTGGGCCTCACGGATCTCAAGGCGCCCGAGGTGCTCCCTGCGGAGCGCCCGCTGGAGGAGATCCTCAGGGACATCCTGGATTGGGCCGTGGCTCATGGGCGGATCGAGGACGGCGTGGCCAGCCGGGACCTGCTGGACACGGAGCTGATGGGCCGGCTGACGCCCCGGCCTTCCCAGGTGGTGAAGGGATTCTGGGAGCGGTACGCCTCCTCCCCTGAGGCGGCGACGGACTGGTATTACCAGATGAGCCAGGACAGTGACTATATCCGCCGCTACCGCATCGTCAAAGACCGCAAATGGGTCACGCCTACGCCATATGGTGACCTGGACATCACCATCAACCTCTCCAAGCCCGAAAAGGACCCCCGCGCCATCGCTGCCGCCCGTGCAGCGGTGCAGAGCGGGTATCCCAAGTGCCAGCTCTGCCGGGAGAACGAGGGCTATGCCGGACGGCTGGACCATCCGGCCCGGCAGAACCTGCGCCTCATCCCCCTGACCCTGGACGGGGAAGACTGGTCCCTCCAATATTCCCCCTATGTCTATTACAATGAGCATTGCATCGTGCTCAACGGCCGTCATACGCCCATGAAGATCGACCGGTCCACGTTCCGGCGGCAGATGGACTTCCTCAAGCTCTTCCCCCATTACTTCGTGGGCAGCAATGCGGACCTGCCCATCGTGGGCGGCTCGATCCTCAGCCATGATCACTTCCAGGGCGGACGCTATACCTTCGCCATGGAGAAGGCGCCGGTGGAGCAGAGCGTGTCCTTCCGGGGATATGAGGATGTGGAGGCAGGCATCGTGAAGTGGCCCATGTCCGTGCTGCGGCTGCGCTGCGCGGACGACGGGCGGCTGGTGGACCTGGCAGAGCGGATCCTCACGGCCTGGCGGAGCTATAGTGACCCGGCGGCAGATATCCTGGCACAGACCGAGGGGCAGATGCACAACACCATCACGCCCATCGCCCGGATGCGGGAGGGACAGTTCGAGCTGGACCTGGTGCTGCGCAATAACCGCACCACGGAGGAATATCCGCTGGGCATCTTCCATCCCCACGCGGAGCTGCATCACATCAAGAAAGAGAACATCGGCCTCATCGAGGTCATGGGCCTGGCGGTGCTGCCCGCGCGGCTCAAGGACGAGCTGGCGGCGCTGGCCAAGGTCCTGATGGAAGGCGGCGACCCGCGGGAAGACCCGGCGCTGGCCAAGCACGCCGATTGGGCGCAGGAGCTCCAGCAGCGCCATGATCTCACGCACGAGGACGCGCTGTCCGTACTGGAGCAGGAAGTGGGCGCGGTGTTCGCCCAGGTGCTGGAGCACGCTGGCGTCTATAAGCGCACACAGGCGGGGCGGCAGGCGTTCTTGCAGTTCGTGGAGAGTGTGGGATGACGCTGGAGCGTCCCCTGATCAGGAAAAGGCAGCTGTATATATAGGTCCCCACATCATTGGTGATTCGATAGGAGGTCATGGACATGAAAACGATCCTTGTGGCAGGCGGTGCCGGGTATATCGGCAGTCATATGGTGGCTCTGCTGGTGGAGCGGGGCTTCGACGTGGTGGTGGTCGACAATCTGCGCACCGGCCACTGGCAGGCGGTGAAGGGCGCCCGGAAGCTCTACGTGGGCGATCTGCGGGACGCGGCGTTCCTGGACAGTGTGTTCCGCGAGAACACGATCGACGGCGTGATCAACTTCGCCGCCTATTCTCTGGTGGGCGAGAGCGTGAAGGACCCTCTGAAGTACTACGGCAACAACGTGGCCGGTTCCCAGTCCATGCTGACGGTCATGAAAGAGCACGGTGTGGACAAGATCGTGTTCTCCTCCACCGCCGCCACCTATGGCGAACCGGAGAAACAGCCCATCGTGGAGACGGACCGCACGGACCCCACCAATCCCTACGGCGCCAGCAAGCTGGCCATCGAGGGGATGCTCAAGTGGTGCGACAAGGCCTACGGCATCCACTATGCGGCTTTGCGCTACTTCAATGCCGCTGGTTCCAATGTGGACGTGGGGATCGGTGAGGACCACGATCCTGAGAGCCACCTCATCCCCCTGGTGATGAAGACCGCGCTGGGCCAGCGGGACCACATCGGCATCTTTGGCGACGACTATCCCACCGCAGACGGCACCTGCATCCGGGACTATATCCATGTCCGCGACCTGGCGGAGGCCCACCTGCTGGCGCTGGAGCATCTGGAGAAGACCGGGGAGAGCGGCGTGTTCAACCTGGGCAGCGGAGACGGCTATTCCGTCAAGGAGATCATCGACACCGCCCGCCGGATCACCGGCCGGGAGATCCCCGCTAAGATCGAGCCCCGCCGGGCCGGAGACCCGTCTGTCCTGATCGCCTCCAACCAGAAAGCGGCCCAGGTCCTGGGCTGGAAGCCCAAGCGGGGGCTGGAGGAGATCATCGCCGACGCCTGGACCTGGCACAGCGGCCATCCCAACGGCTACGAGGGCTGAGCCATGGTGGAGATGAAGCCCTTTGGGACCCTGCTGGGCCAAGACGTGCCGCTGATCGTACTGACGGACGGCGCCGTCTCGGCAGAGCTCATCCCCTATGGCGCTGCGGTCCGCAGCCTGTGGGTGCCGGACCGGGAGGGACGGCCCACAGACGTGGTGCTGGGCTATGACAGTCTGGAGGCCTATCGGGAGATGGACGCCTGCTTCGGCGCCACGATCGGCCGGTGCGCCAACCGCATCGGCGGCGCACGCTTCACCATCGACGGCAAGACCTACCATGTCACAGCCAATGAAGGGGAGAACACCCTCCACGGCGGCGCGGAGGGGTTCCACAAAAAGCTCTGGCAGTATTCCTGCGGGGAGGACAGCGTCACCTTTTCCCTAGATTCCCCAGACGGCGACGAAGGGTTCCCCGGGGCGCTGCACACAGAGGTCACCTATACCCTGAAAGATGGGACGCTGGCCATAGATTACCGGGCCAAGAGCGAGGGGCCCACGGTGGTGAACTTGACGAACCACAGCTATTTCAATCTGGCGGGCCATGACGGCGGCCGGGTGGACGGCCATGTGCTCACCATCCTGGCGGATGCCTACACCCCCGCTGGCAGCGGCAAGGTGCCTACGGGCGCCATCGCGCCGGTGGAGGGGACGCCTCTGGACCTGCGGACGCCCACAGTGCTGGGAGAGCGGCTGGCGGCCCCCTTCCTGGCGGCCACCCGGGGATACGACCACAATTTCGTCCTGCGGCAGGGCGAGCGCTGGTCGGCAGAGCTGTGGTGCCCCGACACCGGCATCGCGCTGGACCTGTCCACCACCCAGCCGGGGATGCAGCTCTACACGGCGGGGTCCCTCACGGAACGCAGCGGGAAGGACGGCGCGACATATGACTGCGCCCATGCCGTGTGTCTGGAGGCGCAGCACTTCCCCGATGCGATCAATCACAGCAACTTCCCCTCTCCCCTGCTCCGGCCGGGCGAGGGATATCACGAGACCATCCGCTGGCACTTCTTCGTGAAATAAATGGATGATCCCCCGGGACGATCTTCGTCCCGGGGGATCTATCCATGGCTGTGGGAGCATCACCCGGCGGCACCGGCATGGTCCGCCTGCGCAGCGTCCACATACACCTGCCAGAAGAAGGAATCCAGCCGCTGGAGCATGGCAGGAGAGGTGCTGAAGTCCTTGACGCTCTCCAGGACGGGCCAGTCGGTGCCATTGTCCGCGTTATAGGCATTGGTCAACTCCGGCAGACGGGCATTTGCCTCTTCCAGCGTGATGGAATGGGTCTGGATATCTCCCTGGGCATCTGGATAGGTCCAAGAGACGACGCCCAAGTTCTCCACCACGGCCAGCATCTGCGGAGCCAGATAGGTCATCATGGCGTCCGTCAGGCCCTCGATCTCCTGGTCGAACGCCAGCGTCCAGCCATAGGGGCTGACGCTGGTCTGCAGGCTGGTGGTGTAATGCCCCAGCCGCTCCAGATCCAGCGCCTGCGCGATCTGGCCGAGAGCCGATGGGTCCCCGACATAAGGCGTGCGGACCGCATAGAGCGCTTCGAAGCGCTCCAGGGCTTTCCCGGCGGTGATCGTCCCCTCCTGCCAGACCAGGCGGCCGCACAGGTACACCTCCTCCACGCCCTCCAGGGGGACGGTCAGCTGAGCGGAGGCGTCGTTGTGGAGGAAAGACACCAGCCCCTCCCGGGCAGTGATCTGTACCACGCCGCCGCTTTGTTCCAGGTCCCAGCCCCAGTAGGCATTGGCGGAAGCGGAGGAGGAGATGCGCAGGGAGAGCGTCCCGCCCGACTGCTCAGCATAGAAGGTCATGGCCTCCGCGCTGGCGGGACTGCCGATCAAAAACACCTTGGCCGCCGCCGCGCCCAACAGCACCAGTCCTGTGATCAGAACGGCCAGCACCACACGCCCCCGGCTCCGCCGCTTGACTTTTTTGAGATAATCCACCTCTTTGACGGTCTCACCGCTGTGCACCGGTCCCGTCTCTGGCGTCCGCATGGCCGCCAGCTTCGCCGTGCACGCCGGACACGCCGCCAGATGGCGCTCCACGGCCTGGCTGGTCTCTGCGGCAGTGAGCCCCTCGGCATAAGCAGGCAGCAGGTCTTCCACTACGGCGCAGGTCAAGTCATTTTTCATCGTCCGCACCTCCTGAACGCAGTTTCTCCTTACAACGATAAAAGGTCACGCGGGCCCAGGTCTCCGTCCTCCCCAGCACGTCGCCGATCTCCCGGAAGCTCAGGTCCCCGAACGAACGCAGATACACCACCTCCCGCCCTGGTTCCGGCAACCGGTGGATCTGCCGCAGCAGAGCGAGCCGCCCGTCTCGGTCCAAGGCCTCCGCCTCGGCAGATGGAAGGGGCGGGATGGTGTCGGCTTCTTCCGGGAGGGGCGTTTCCCGACGGCGCTTGCGCTGATGATGGTAGAGCTGATGCTTGGCGATCTGACACAGCCAGGTGGATACTTTACAGGTCCCGTCGAACCGGTCCACGGATCGGATGGCCTGATAGAACGTCTCCTGGGTCAGCTCCTCTGCGAGCCCCGGATCCCGGCACTGGGAGAGGAGGAAGCGGTAGACAGTCTGGGCGTGCTGCTGGTAGACGAGGTCCATATCGTCCATTCCGGTCTCCTCCTTTCATCCATAGATCCTTTTGGAGAGCGAAACGTTACAGCCTTGAAAAAAATGATCTGGCGGGACGTGCCCCGCCAGATATCACTCCAGCATCCGGGTCTCGAACATCTCCTCGAAGGAGCGGATGTAATAGTCCGAGAGGGCCTGGATGGCGGCCTGGTCTGCCTCGGCCGATGGATCGTATACGCCTGCCACCCGGAAGCCAGCCGCCTTGGCGGTGCGGATGGCATAGAGAGCGTCCTCGAAGACCACAGTGTCCTTCTTGGTGGAGCGGAGGCGGCGCAGCGCTCCCTCGAACACGTCTGGCTGGTCTTTGCCGTGGCCCACCTCCTCACAGGTGAGGATCCCACGGAAATAGTCCCGGATCCCTGCCTGGCGGAGAGCCGCCTCCGCCAGAGGGCGGTCCGTGGCGGTGGCCACATACATCCACACGCCCTCCATCTTCAGGAGCGAGAGGAACTCCCGCACACCGGGCTTCGCCTGGACTTCGCTGTGATAGAAGTCCGCTACCCGCTGCTGGATGAAGGCCACGATGGCATCCACTGTCTGAGGGATGTGGTAGGCCTCCTTGCAGTAGGCGGCCCCTTCACGGATCGTCAGGGTCCCCAGTTTCTCGGCAAGATCCGGTCCCGGCACATAGCCCAGCCGCCGGAGCACGTCGGCACCCAGGTCTTTCCACATGCCCATGGAGTCCAGCAACGTGCCGTCCATATCGAAGATGGCGCTTTGCAGCCTCATAGAGATCACATCCTTTCGCGATGCTTGATCGATGTCTAGTGCGCGGCCGGATGCGGCCGCGGGAGAGGAGCGCGATATGCGTTCGTTCGTAGCGATCGAACTCTCTCCGGCAGTACGCCGGATGCTGGCAGACGTCCAGGACACGCTCCGGCGGCAGGGCCGCGGAGCGTTCCCCCACCCGCAGGACCTGCACCTGACGCTGGCGTTCCTGGGGGAGACGGACCGGCCGGCGGCAGCGCAGACCGTCCTAGAGGCGGTGCTGGAGGGCAGAGGCCTCTCCCTGACCGTGGAGGGGCTGGGCTGCTTCGGCGATCTGTGGTGGGCCGGCGTCCGGGCGGGACCAGAGCTGGAGCGTCTGGCTCTCAACGTGCAGGCGTCGCTGCGGGAGGCGGGCTTCCCGATCGAGCGGCGGTCCTGGCTGCCCCACATCACGCTGGTCCGCCATTGGCGGGGCGAGGCCCCGGCAGTGGCGGTGCCATCCACCGGCATGACCGTGCGGCGGGTGGCGCTCCTGGAGTCCTGCCCGCCCTCCGGCGGCCCGCGGTATCGGGAGATCTGGGGCAAAACGCTGTGAAGGGGCCGTGTCCCATGAAAGAGAGGCCGCCCCGCCGATGCTTGCCGGCGGGGCGGCCTTCCTAGCCAGCGCCCGGTATCGGGCGCATGCTCAGCAGAGTTTGGCGCCGGCGGGGATGGCGTCGTCCACCATGATGAGGTGCAGGCGCTCCTCTCCGTTCTCTGTGTGGACCGCAGAGAGCAGCATCCCGTTGCTCTCCAGACCCATCATCTTTCGGGGCGGCAGGTTCACGATGGCCACCAGGGTCTTGCCCACCAGCTCTTCGGGCTCATAGAACTTGTGGATGCCGGAGAGGATCTGGCGGTCCGTGCCGGTGCCGTCGTCCAGCGTGAAGCGCAACAGCTTCGCGCTTTTTTTCACCGCGTCACAGGCTTTCACCTTCACGGCCCGGAAATCAGACCGGCAGAACGTGTCGAAATCCACCTGCTCCGTGAGCTGCGGCTCCAGCTCGATATCCGGCTGATCCGCCGTCTTGGCCGCGGCCTCGGCGGCCTCCAGCTCGGCCAGGGCCTTGTCCATATCGATGCGGGGGAAGAGGTTCTCTCCCTTGGTGACGGAGGCGGTGTCGCTCAAGGCGCCCCACACGGCGGCAGAGTCCCAGGTGCGGCAGTGCTCGCAGGCGCCGATCTGAGCGAAGAGCTTCTCGCAGCTGCTCGGCATGAAGGGGCTGAGGAGGATGCCGCAGATGCGGGTGGTCTCCAACAGGACGTACATCACGTGGGCCAGCCGCGCGCCGTTGACCGCCATGTCCTTGGCCAGCACCCAGGGAGCGCACTCATCGATATACTTGTTGGCCCGCTGGATGACTTTGAACACCTCGTCCAGGGCCTTGTGGGGGGCGAAAGATTCCATGGCGGCCTCATATGCCGCCCGCAAGTGCGCGGCCTGATGGGCCAGGTCCAGATCGAACTGGGCGGGACCCTCTCCGGACGCGGTGCAGCTGTCCGCCAGGGCGGCCTGCCGCTCCTCTTCCGTGGCGCCGCAGCCCGCAGGCAGCACGCCGCCGAAATACTTGCCGACCATAGCGGTGGTGCGGGAGACCAGGTTGCCCAGGTCATTGGCAAGGTCCGTGTTGATGGTCTGGATCAGCAGCTCGTTGCTGAAATTGCCGTCAGAGCCGAAGGGGAACGTGCGCATCAGGAAGAAGCGCAGCGCGTCCACGCCGAATTTCTCCGCCAGGATATAAGGATCCACCACGTTTCCTTTGGACTTGGACATCTTGCCGCCATCCAGCAGCAGCCAGCCGTGGCCGAAGACATGCTTGGGCAGGGGCATCTCCATGCTCATGAGCATGGCGGGCCAGATGATGGAGTGGAAGCGCACGATCTCCTTGCCCACGATGTGGACGTCCGCGGGCCAGTACTTGTCATAGTCATGGTAGCGGTCATTGAGGAACCCCAGGGCGGTGGTATAGTTGAACAGGGCGTCCACCCACACATAGACCACATGGCCGGGGTCGAAGTCCACGGGGACGCCCCAGGAGAAGCTGGTGCGGGAGACACACAGATCCTCCAGGCCCGGCTCGATGAAGTTTTTCACCATCTCGTTGACACGGCTGCGGGGCTGGAGGAAATCCGTGTTCTCCAGCAGGTCCCGCACCCGGTCGGCGTACTTGCTCAGCCGGAAGAAGTAGGCCTCCTCCTCCGCGTCCACCACAGGGCGGCCGCAGTCGGGACAGCAGCCGTCCTTGAGTTGGCTCTCCGTCCAAAAGGACTCGCAGGGAGTGCAATACTTGCCTTTATAGGCGCCCTTGTAGATATCGCCCTTCTCATACATCTTCTTGAAGATCTTCTGGATGCTCTCCACGTGGTAATCGTCCGTGGTGCGGATGAAGCGGTCGTTGGAGATATCCATCAGCTTCCACAGGTCTCGGACGCCGCGGGGACCGTCCACGATGCGGTCCACGAATTCCTGGGGAGAGACGCCGGCCTCAGCGGCCTTGGACTCGATCTTCTGACCGTGCTCATCGGTGCCGGTGAGGAACATCACATCGAGCCCCTTGAGCCGCTTGTAGCGCGCGATGGCATCCGTGGCCACTGTGCAGTAGGTGTGGCCGATGTGGAGCTTGTCCGAGGGATAGTAGATGGGAGTGGTGAGATAGAACGTTTTCTTTTCCATGAGCTTTCTCCTTATCGACGGCCGCTCCGAATGGAAGAGGGCCGGTATTGACACGACTTCCTATTATACGCTGGATGGATGAGGATTACAATGTCCGCGGATCGTTTTTTGGGGGAAAGATGCCGTTTGGCCCAGAGGGGCGGTCCGCCGGGAGGATCCGCCGCTTCCAGCGGCCGGAGAAATAATAGACGACGGTCAGCAGGAAGCCCAGTACCCACCCCACGCCGATCCCATAATACATGACGTCCGGCCCGAACTGGTCGGCCAGCCAATAGACCGCGGGGATCCGCAGCAAGATCAGGGAGAACACCGTGTCCACCATGGGGAACACGCTCTCTCCTGCGCCCCGCATGGCGTTGTTCAGGGAGAACATGACGGCGAAGAGCCCATAGAACGGCATGATGCACTGCAGATACGCGCTCCCTGCCTGGACGACGGCTTCCGTACTGGAGAACAGACGCACGAGAGGAGCGCCGAAGGGGATCAGCACCGCCGCCATCAGCGCAGACCAGGCCACTGCGGCGGCCACCGTCACTCGGATGCCGCTGCGGGCGCGGTCGAGGCGCCGCGCCCCGATGTTTTGTCCCACGAAAGCCGTGACCGCATTGGAGAGGCTCTGCACCGGCAGGAAGGCCAGCTGATCGAGCCGGTACCCCACGTTGTAACCGGCGGTGAATGCCTCGCCGAAAGAGTTGATCTTGCTCATGACCACCATGGAGCCCAGGGCCACCAGGGACATCTGGATCCCCGCCGGCAGGCCGATGCCCATGATCTGGCGGAACAGCGCCCGGTCGAAGCGCCGGCAAAAGGGGCGGATGGCGATCGCAGGATAGCGGAGACGGATATAGAAGATGCCGAAGAGCCAGGAGGATGCCTGGGAGACGATGGTGCCCACCGCTACGCCCAGGACGCCCATGTCCGCCCAGAGCACCAGGGCAAGATCCAAAAAAATGTTCATCCCGGCGGCGATCGAGAGGAAGAGCAGCGTGGAGCGGCTGTTGCCCAGGCCGCCCAGGATGCCGGCGTTGAGGTTATAGCCGATGGCCCCCACGGATCCGGCGCAGACCACCAGCAGATAGGTGCGGGCCTCCTGCCGGGCACTCTCATCCACCCGCAGCAGGAGCAGGATAGGATCCACCAGCAGGACGGCCAGCACAGTGACGGGGATGGCCGCAGCCATGAAGGCGGTGTAGATGGTGTCCACCGCATCGCGGACGCGGTCCATCTGTCCGGCGCCATAGGACTGGGCGATCACCACGGTGCCGCCGTTGGACAGGCCCATGAACAGCGACGTGAACATGAAGATCACCGGGAACCCCACGCCGACCGCGGCCAGGGCCGCGTCTCCCACATATCTGCCCACCACCCAGCTGTCCACCATATTGTAGAGCTGCTGGAGGAAGCTGCCCGCCAACAAGGGCAGGGCGAAGCGGAAGATGTGTCCCGCCGGAGTGCCCACTGTCATGTCCCGCATCCCGCTGTGGACGGCGGAGTCGTCCATAGGTCCCCCTCCTTTTTGTACGCCCTGTGTCTCGATATATCAACTCTACACGTTTTATGGGCCAAGAGCAATTGTTTTTTCCGCGGGAATCAGGTACAATGTGGGAAAATGCACCGCCACACGCCGTTAGGGAAGGAGCCGACGATGACGCCCAGGAACAAAGCCGTATTGCAGATGCTCATCTGCGCCGCTCTCTGGAGCACCGGAGGGATCTTCATCAAATCGATCCCGTGGAACCCCATGGCCATCGCCGGCTGGAGGAGCCTGATCGCCGCTGGAGTGGTGGTGATCTATCTGCGCTGGAGCCATACCGCCGTCCGCTTCACTCGCCGCGGCGCAGTGAATGGGGCCTTGATGTGCCTGACGTTCCTGGCTTTCGTGGTGGCCAACAAGCTCACCACCGCTGCCAACGCCATCGTGCTCCAGTTCACGGCGCCGGTGTTCCTGATGCTCTGGTCTGCTTTGGTGTATAAAGAGCGGTTCCGGCGCGCGGATCTGGCGGCAGTGGCGTGTACGCTGGGCGGGATATCGCTGTTTTTCTTCGACCAGCTCCAGCCCAGCCATCTGCTGGGCAACTGTGTGGCCATCGCTGCCGGGGCTTTCATGGGCGGTATGTACCTGACCATGGGACGGACACGGGATCCGGCTGCGCGCATGGGCGGGATGCTGCTGGGCCACCTTTTCACCGCAGCCGCCGGCATCCCCTTCACCTTGTTCACAGAGACCGAGATATCTCTCACGGCGGTGACCTGTATCCTGGCGCTGGGCGTGCTGCAGCTGGGCGTGCCCTATATCCTGCTGGCGCTCTCGTCGGAGGATTGTCCGCCGCTGGCCTGTTCGCTGCTGGGCGCGGTGGAGCCGCTGCTCAATCCGGTATGGGTGTTCCTCTTCGACGGAGAGGCGCCCGGGCCCTTCGCGCTGGTGGGCGGCGCAGTGGTGGTGCTCTCCATCACCATCTGGTGCATCTGGCAGGACCGCCATCCTACGCCGGCCGCCCCATGAACGCGGCAAAGCGATCGAACGAACGAGAAAGGAACGTTTGCCATGAAACTGATCTCCTGGAACGTCAACGGCCTGCGGGCCTGCCTGGGGAAGGGGTTCCTGGACTTCTGCGCCTTCGCGGACGCGGATGTCCTGTGCCTGCAGGAGACGAAGATGCGGCCAGAACAGGCCGCCTTCGACCTGCCGGGCTACCACCGCTACTGGAACAGCGCCGACAAGGCCGGCTATTCCGGCACAGCTGTGTTCGCCCGGCGGGAACCGCTCTCCGTCACCTATGACTTCGGGCCCGACTGCCACCGGCATGAGGGGCGGGTCATCACAGCGGAATACCCGGAGTTCTATCTGGTGTGCTGTTATACGCCCAACTCCAAGGACCAACTGGCCCGGCTGGACTACCGCATGGCCTGGGAGGACGATATCCGCGCCTATCTGTGCGATCTGGAAAGCTGTAAGCCCGTGGTGTACTGTGGGGACCTGAACGTGGCCCACCAGGAGATCGACATCAAGAACCCCGGACCCAACCGGCGCAATCCGGGCTTCACCGATGAGGAACGGGAAAAGATGACGAAGCTGCTGGACAGCGGCTTCGTGGATACGTTCCGCGCCCTCTATCCCGATAAGACCGGCGCGTACTCCTGGTGGAGCTATCGCTTCAATGCCCGCAAGAACAATGCCGGGTGGCGGATCGACTACTTCATCGTCTCTCAACGGCTCAAGGACAAGATCAGGAACGCCGACATCTGGAGCGAGGTGATGGGCAGCGACCACTGCCCGGTGGTACTGGAGCTGGATGTATAGCGGGCGTGCGCGTCTGGCACGCCCTGGCTGTTGCGGGGCTGCGCCTGGGGCCGCCGCTACGACAGCAGCGCGTTCATCTCATCGATCTCCAGATCCTGCAGGGCCCAATTGATGCCGTATCCCACCACTTTGCTGAGATCCCGCACCTGGGCGTCGATGTCTCGGGGCGTGACCATCATGGATGCCTCTGCGGAGCGCAGCTTCTCCTCGCTGATGTCCTCCACGCCGGCCTCTTCCAGAAGATCCGCGGCCAGGGTCGCTGCGTCCACCACTGTGGGGATCCCCACGGCGAACACGGGGACGCCCAGGGTCTCTGCGTTCAAAGCGGAGCGATGGTTCCCCACGCCGGAGCCGGGGATGATGCCGGTGTCCGAGAGCTGCACAGTGGCACATACCCGTCCCACCCGCCGGGAAGCCAGCGCGTCCACGGCGATGACCAGCGCGGGATGGATCTCCGCCACCAGACCGCGCACCGCTTCAGCGGATTCCACGCCTGTGGTGCCCAGCACGCCCGTGCGGAACACGGATACCGGCCGGAAGCCCGCGAAGTGCTTGGGCATGGCGGAGATGAGGTGGCGGGTCACCAGGACGCTCTCCGCCGTCAAAGGGCCGACGGCATCGGGCGTCATGGCGGCATTCCCCAGGCCGATGACCAATGCCGGTCCTTCCGCAGGGACCAGCTCTTTGAGGTGGCTGCCCACCGCGCGGACGGCCCGCTCGAAGAAATCCGCTTTCCGCTGCCAAAATGTGGTCAGATCGATGGTCAGATAACTCCCCTGCGGTTTGCCCAGCGCCTGTTCGCCCCGCTCATCCAGGATGTCCACGCGGGTCACCGGATAGCCCTCCCGCTTGGTCTTCGTGGCTTTCACGCCGGAGAGGCGGGTGGTCCGTTCTGCGGTCTCCTGCCAGAGTTCTCGTGCCTCCAGTGCCAGATCGGTACGCTTATTGAACAAAAAGGATCCCTCCCGGAACACAAAATCTTGTGGTTTTGATCCTAGGTTTTGCGGATCGGGGTACAATATACGAAAAAGCACAAAAAATCTGAAAAAGGGCTTGCTTTTTGGCCGGTTCCCTGCTAAAATATCATTCTGCACGGTGGAACGATCCCACCAGGAGAATTTGCCTAAGGAGGTGTTTGGTTTGCCGAATATCAAGTCTGCCAAGAAGCGCGTTCTGATTGCCGAAGTGCGCAACGCCCGCAACAAGGCCGCGAAGTCCGAGCTGAAGACCGCCATCAAGAAGTTCGAGGCTGCTG
The DNA here is from genome assembly GCA_944387055.1 of uncultured Oscillospiraceae bacterium. Lineage (GTDB taxonomy): Bacteria > Bacillota > Clostridia > Oscillospirales > Oscillospiraceae > Oscillibacter. The sequence continues at coordinate 35,692 of CALXDL010000025.1, read as the reverse complement.
CCGCAGAAGGCAATCGCACCGAGGCCGATGGCGCTTATAAGGTCGCTGTGAAGAAAGTCGATCAGGCTGTCGCTAAGGGGATCCTGCATAAGAACACGGCTGCTCACCGCAAGAGCGCCATGACCCTGAAGCTGAACAAGATCGGCTGATCGTTTGGACGAGATAGAAAGGACATCCTGTAGGATGTCCTTTTTGTTTTCCCTGACCAGATGAGATATTCTCGCTCTGGCCCTTCCTTTTTGAGCAGAGCGTGATACAATAGCGTTGGGACGAGGTGGAAAGATGAGACTATTCGATACGCATGCGCATTACAATGACGGTGCGTTCAGGGAAGACCGGACGCAGCTGCTGACGGCGTTGCCGGCCGCAGGGGTCCTGGCGGCAGTGGTGCCGGGCGTGGACGTGGAGAGCTCCCGCACCGCTCTGGCGCTGGCGGAGGCGTGGCCGTTCCTATATGCTGCTGTGGGACTCCATCCGGAGGACTGCGCCGGCTGCACGGACGCCGACTTCGATGCCATCCGGGCGCTTTGCCGCCGGGAGAAGGTGGTGGCCATCGGAGAGATCGGCCTGGACTACTACTGGGCGGAAAATCCACCAAAGGAGTTCCAGCATATGGTCTTCCGCCGCCAGCTGGAGCTGGCCCTGGAGCTGGACCTGCCGGTGATCGTCCATGACCGGGAGGCCCACGGGGACTGCCTGGAGATCGTGAAGGCGTCCCCCGGCATCCGAGGCGTGTTCCACTGTTTCTCCGGCAGTCCCGAGATGGCAGAGGAGCTCTTGGCGCGGGGCTGGTACTTGGGCTTCGATGGCCCTGTCACCTATAAGAACGCCCGCCGGGCGCCGGAGGTCGTCGCCGTGACACCGCTGGAGCGGATCCTGGTGGAGACGGACGCCCCCTACATGAGCCCGGTGCCCAATCGGGGCAGGCGGAACGACAGCCGGAACCTCCCCTACATCGTGGAAAAATTGGCGGAGTGGAAAGGCGTGACGCCGGAGGAGATGGCAGAGGCCACTTGGCAGAACGGAGCACAGCTGTTCGGGCTGGAGCACCTGTCCGGAGATGCCGGAACTGATATCTGCGGCAAAGACCGGGTATGAAGCCTACGGTACTGTTCTGGTGATGATGCCCCATGATCGTTTGCCGTTTACCGCCCCTGGCAGGCCCGGTCTAGCGGTGTGTCCGGATAGGCAGGCCGGGGATGCGGACAGCAGAGGCATCGGCAGCCAGTCTGCGCCGGTCCGCTGTATGGAAGTTTGGATGAGACTGGGCCCTGAGACCAAATAAGGAGTGATCTGAGATGGAAAAAGGTTTTACCATCACCTATGAATATGGGGACAACCTGTATGTGAACCCCACCAACCGGTGCAATTTCAACTGTACCTTCTGCCTGCGGCACAACCAGGGCTCCGGAGGCAGCATCTACACCCATAACCTGTGGCTCGAGCGGGAGCCCAAGAAGGAGGAGATCCTCTCCTCCATCGAGAGCTGGGATCTCTCCAAGTACAAGCAATTGGTGTTCGTGGGCTTCGGAGAGCCCACCTACCGGTTCGATGACATCTGCTGGGTCATCGACCAGATGAAGGCGAAGGGCGAGAAGATCTTCACCCGGATGGATACCAACGGCACAGGCTCCCTCATCAATGGCCGGGACATCGCGCCGGAGTTCGCCGGGCGGTTCGACATGGTGTCTGTGTCTCTGAACACCGACACGGCAGAGAAATACGATGCCCTGTGCCATCCGCAGCAGGCCGGGGCCTACCAGGCCATGAAGGATTTCACCAAAGAGGTGCGCAAGTATGTCCCCACCGTGATGATGACCGTGGTGGACACCATCCCGCCGGAGGAGATCGAAGCCTGCCGGAAGATCTGCGAAGAAGAGATCGGCGCCATCTACCGGGTGCGGGAATACATCGAGGACTAAGGAGAGAGATGAGATATGCTGTTTCGCCTGATCGGCTCTTTGATCATGGGCGCGTTGGTGGGCTCGATCGCCGGAAAGCTGATGCATGTCAGGGGCGGCCTGCTGCGGAACATCGTGGTAGGCATCGTGGGTTCCTTTGTGGGCAGCTTCCTGTTCAGTCTGCTGGGATTTTATGCCTTTGGCTTCTTCGCTGACCTGCTGGTGAGCGTGGTGGGGGCATGTGTTTTCATCTGGCTGGGCCGGCGGCTGTTCCGGTGAAGGTGGCAGGAAACGAAAACGAGCGGACGGCTCAGCCGTCCGCTCGTTTTCACAACATATGTAAAAGCTCGATCTGCTCTCCGGAGGGGCCTGTGAAAAACCAGTTCTCCAGTCCGCCGAAGGTATGGGGCATCCGGACCTTCTCCGGTGTGAGGAACGTGTCCACACCTGCGGCCCGCAGGTCCGCGGCGGCCGCATCCACATCGTCCACATAGACGGCGAAATGGGGGATGGCGCCTTTTTCTGACGGTGGTGCGCCCTGGATGAGCTCCACCACGAAGCCGCCGAAGGACACCAGCGCCAGGTCCGACCGCTGCTCCGGCGGACAGGCGGCCGCACGCTGAGACAAGCGGCCGCCGATCCGCTCGTAGAAAGCGATGCTCTCCTCCATATCTTGCGTATAGACGGCCACATGAGCCAGGCCTTGATAATGCTGATCCATATCGGTCCCTCCCGCCGATCCAAGATAGTCTCAATATAACACACCCGGAGCACAAAGAAAAGAGCGAAGTACCGCCGGCAGTGAGATACAGCGCGGGCGGCCCATCTCTGCTGGCCAGCGGTGCACATTGGGGATATCGGGCGAACTGGCGGCGAGTTTACAAGGGGAGTGAACGAAAAAACATGAAAAATCGAAACTTTTCCTTGACAATTCCGCCAGTTCCTGTATAATAATAAAGCTCGCGGTCTGCGGGCGTATCCTTGTTCTCATCTTCGGGTGAGGGCCATTTGTCCAAAAGGAGGTGCAAACATGGCAAAGGTTTCTGCCAATTATGAGGTCGTGTATATCATCGACCCTGCACAGGGTGAGGAGGGCATCGCCGCTCTGGTGGCGAAGTTCAAGACCCTGGCTGAGCAGAACGGTTCCGCTGTCGAAGTGGAGGAATGGGGCAACCGCAAGTTGGCTTATCCCATCCAGTTCAAGTCTGAGGGCTATTACGTCCTGATGACCTTCACCAGCGCGCCCGCTTTCCCCCGGGAGCTGGATCGTATCCTGCGGATCACCGACGGCATCATGCGTTCCCTGATCGTCTGCAAGGGCGAATAAGGAGGCCGCAGGCATGCTCAACAAGATCATCATCATGGGTCGTCTGACCAAAGATCCGGAGCTGCGCCGCACCCAGTCCGGCACTGCGGTCACGTCTTTCCGCATCGCGGTGGACCGTGACTTCAAGAGCCAGGACGGGAGCAAGCAGGCGGACTTTTTCGACGTGGTCGCATGGCGTGCCACGGCGGAGTTCGTCAGCAAGTATTTCACCAAGGGCCGCATGGCCGTGGTGGAAGGGCGGCTCCAGACCCGTGACTGGACGGACCGAGAGGGCGGCAAACGCGTGGCCACGGAGATCGTGGCAGACAACATCTATTTCGGCGATTCCCGGCGCGACGGCGCCGGCGAGTTCGGTGCGGCCCCCTCTTACAGCGCCCCCATGGGCGGCGGCTACAGTGCCCCTCCCCCGATGGGCGGCCCCTCTGACTTCGCCGAGATCGGCGAAGAGGACGGCGAATTGCCGTTCTGAACGGCGCCTTCTGCGCCCTACTTTTTGATGAAGGAGGAACCTTTCCATGGCTTTCGATCGTGAAGCGAGACCCGCTCGTCCCGGCCGCGGCAAGCGCCGCAAGGTCTGTCAGTTCTGCGCTGACAAGTGCGAGTTCATCGACTATAAGGACGCCGCGAAGCTGCGCCGCTTCGTTTCTGAGCGCTCCAAGATCCTGCCCCGCCGGACCACCGGCACCTGCGCGATGCATCAGCGTCAGCTCACTGAGGCCATCAAGCGCGCCCGTCAGATCGCGCTGCTGCCTTACGTGACCGACTGATACGCGACACAGACGCCTCCGCTGGACGGAAGGGCGCCTGCAACAGCAAATGGAAGAGGAGCCGGCACATGGATATCCATGTGCCGGCTTTTTTGCGGGCGAGCACGGGACCTGTCCTGTGCGCACGATGCCCGCCCGCCCGACAGGGGGACCGAAAGGATGGAGAGAGGGCCGCTGTGCAGAGAGATCCCCAGCAGATCTCTCAGCACATGGGGCCGCCGTGTCGGAGGTCTGCGCGCTCGAAACGCCCTATTTGCTGCGTGCCTCCAGCACTTCCACCATCCGCTCTGCGAAGAGGCGCCCGGCCAGGGCCGCCTCATCCGGAGAGTTTCCGGCAGCGCCCACTTCCACCAGCAGAGAGCCTGTGGTGGCGTGCTGGTTATAGCGGGAGTTGCGCAGCAGGATGGGACGCATGAGCGTGGGATAGACCTGCAGTGCATCCTGCTGGATCGCGACTGCCAGCTTCAAGTTCTCCATCCAATGTTCGTGGGCAAGGCCGCTGCCGTCGCTGCCCATCACCAGGGTGAGCTGGGCGGCGGTGCCTACGCCCTCGATGGGCGAGACCACTTTATATTGGTTGCCCTCACTGTCCTCGATGGCGTCCCGGTGGACGTCCAGGACGAAGCGGATGGAGGGATACTGGGCCAGATAGCTCTGGATGGCGGCCAGGGAGCGGTCATAAGCGCCGTTGTAAGAGGGATAGTCGTAGAGCGTGCGGTCGTGGAGGACGGAGATGCCTGCTGCGCTGAACACATCCGCCATCTCGTCGCCTACCCGGAGGACATTGTAGCGGGCATCTGTGGTCCGATGGTCACCGGACCAGACGACCTCTGTGCCTGCGGGCGGTGTATAGGCCTCGCTGCCATGGCTGTGGAGGATCAGGATCTGGGGCCCTTCACCGGTCAGTTCTGCGTCGAAGGGGGCGCTCAGGTCCGAGACGTTCAGCGTGTGCTCTGTGGAATTGGAGATGTAGGCCCGGCCCACCACGGTATAGCTGCTGGGGTCCGTGGGCACGAGCGTCCGAGCGGGGACGCCGTTGTCCGTGAAGTCCAGGGTCTCCAGGGGGGTCTCCTCCACAGGCTCCGTGATCATCTCCTCGTCTCCGCCCGGAACAGCTGGCCGTTCCGCCCGTTCGGAGGACCACAGCTCTGACACCGCCGTCCGGGCAGAGAGGAGCAGCGGAGACTCCCCGATGGTCAGGACCGCCGCCGGGGATAATCCGTCCTGGGGCCAGAGATCGCCCAACTCCCAACGCAGGATCCCCAGTGGGGACGCGGCACGCAAAGCCGCCAGCGCGTCGGCGGCCGAACCGCTCCCGGCGGTGACTGCAGCAGCCCATAGAGTCCCCGCAGCCAGGCCTGCCGCACCCAGCCGGCGGCACAGGCTGCGCAGGCGGGTGGATGTTCGTTTCATATCACTCACCTCTGGGACGAGCATATGCACAAAAAGTTAGAAACATGACCGACCTGTTCCTCCGTGAGATATCCTTCCCGCAAGCATCCGCCAAAGACGCGCTGGTGGAGGTGCGACAGACCGGCCGCAGCCCCTTATGGAGGCCGCGGCCGGTCTGCAATAGGCATATATCGCGGCCGAAAACTCCCGGTCAGAGCTCGTGCAGGGCTGCGCCTGCGGCGAGCTCCTGGGCGGTCAAGGTACCCGCCGCGTCCAGCAGCGCCGTGTGGAAAGAACCGGGACCACGCCCGCCGGCAGCCTGCTCCGCCTGCTGGGAGCAGACTTTCCAAAATGCGGAGGCCAAGACAGCGGCGTCCAGCGCAGAGGGGACGACTGCGGCGAACACGCCGCAGAGCACGGAGAGCATGCAGCCTGTGCCGGTCAGCCGGGCCATCTGGCTGCTGCCGCCCGATGAGAGCACCACCTGCTCCCCATCCGAGATCACATCCTCCTGACCTGTCAGCAGCACCACGGTCCCATGGCAACGGGCCGCGGCCCGGGCCGCTTGGATCCGCTCGTCCAGTCCGGCGGTACCCGGGCTGTCCACGCCCTGCTCCCGGCTGTCCTGCCGGAGCAGAGCTTGGGCTTCTCCCAAGTTCACCCGCAGGATAGAAGGTGCGCACAGGCGGAGCAGGGACTGCACCTGCTGGAGCCGCCAGGGGCTGGCCCCCACGCCAACAGGATCCAGCACCAAGGGCTGATGGAAACGCGCGGCCTCCTGGACCCACCGGTGACAGGCGCTGAACTTGGCGGCATCCGGCGTGCCAGTGTTGAGGACTGTGGCGGCGCTGGCGGCCGTGATGGCCTCTGCCTCCTCCGGCGCCTGGGCCATGATGGGGCTGGCGCCCACCGCCAGAGCCAAGTTGGCGCAGTCATTGGCCGTGACGAGATTGGAGACGCAGTGGACGAGGGGCCGCTGTGCTCGGACAGTATCCAAGCAGGTGAGATCGATCATGGGCGGCTCCTCAGTGTTCCAGAGTGGCGCGCATGGTGCCCAATGCACCGCTGCGCTTCAAGGCGAATACCAGCGCCCCCGCCAGGATGGATCCGGCCACCGTGGAGATCAGGAAGGGGACCACATAGGCGTAGAAGGCGATGCTGCCGGCAGTCTCGCCCATGAAGGCCACGGCGATGGGATAGGCCAGCAAGCCGCCGATGACGCCGGTGCCGAACACCTCGCCCGCCAGGGTGGCGGGCAGCGATCTCGTGCGCTGGAACACCAGGCCGCACAGCAGGGCGCCGCACATACTGCCTGGGAACGCCAGCAGAGAGCCCAGATGCAGGAGATTGCGCAGCAGGCTGGCGACGAACGCCGCGCCCAGGCCATACCAGGGACCCAGGAATACCGCGCACAGCACGTTCACCATGTGCTGCACAGGTGCGCACTGGCTGCCGAACACCGGGAACTGGAACAGGCTGCCCACGACGGCCACAGCGCACATGACGCCTGCCAGGGCCAATTTCTTCGTATGGATCTGTTTCATGAGAACAAAACTCCTTCATTTCAAAAGTCCGCAGGGAGAAAACGACGGGCACAGCAGCGTCTTCCCCTTGCACGGCAAGGCTGCAGGCGGGCACGGCCCGTCTGTCTGGAAAACGGTCGAGGCTCACTGGCCTCCTCTCACGCCGGAACACGGCTTCCCATCGCTGCTTTTGGCCCGGACACAGGGCGCTCCCCCTCTGCCCGCTCCCGGTCTCCCGGGGCGCCGGTCGATCGCTCCTCCACGCACTCCCTTCCCAGAAAGAGTCGAAAACGGCGGGACCTGGTGGGTCCCGCCGCTCGAGAAACACGATGTCCTCCCTACGGTGGCATTACCCACGTCAGGTAAAAGGGTCGAAGCGTCGCTTCCTCTCAGCCTTGCGGCTCCCCTGTTTTCGCCACCATTATGGCATCAGATGAAAAAAATGTCAAGGGGCCTTGCAAAATGCGGCGCCAAGGCGTATGATACAGAAAACCGAACAACGGGGAGTCCGTATCGCCGGGCTGAGAGGGGACCGCCAAGGGCCCGACCCGAGACCTGATTTGGATCATGCCAACGTAGGGAGATATGGGGCTTTTGCCGCAGACAGACCGATCTTGGGATGTCTGCGGTTATTTTTTCCTTGGGGAGGGACAGCTATGGATATAAGACCAGAGCGGCTGCGGCTCTACGCCGTCACCGACCGGACCTGGGCGGCGGACACTGACGCCTTGCTGGCCCAGGTGGAAGCCGCCATCGACGGCGGAGCCGGCATCGTGCAGCTGCGGGAGAAGACGCTGGAGAAAAAGGAGTTCTTGGCGGAAGCAGAGCGCTTCGTGGCCCTGTGCCGCCGGAAGGGCGCCCTGAGCATCATCGACGACGACGTGGAAGTGGCGGCCAAGTCCGGGGCGGATGGCGTCCATGTAGGCCAGGAGGACCTGGAGGCCGGACAGGTCCGGGCCATCTTGGGGCCGGAGAAGATCGTGGGCGTATCCGCCCACAGCGTGGAAGAGGCGCTGGCCGCACAGACGGCGGGAGCGGATTATCTGGGCGTGGGGGCGGCTTTCGTCACCGCCACGAAGACGGATGCCGCGCCCATCGCCCGAGAGACGATCCAGGCCATCACAGCGGCCGTGGAGATCCCGGTGGTGGCCATCGGCGGCATCAGCCGGGACAATATCCGATCCCTGGCTGGCTGTGGTCTGGACGGCGTGGCGGTGGTCTCCGCTCTGTTCGCCCAGAGGGACGTGCAGGCTGCGGCACGAGAGCTGCTGCAGCTGAGCGAAGCGATCGCCCGGAGGTGAAGGGACGGTCGCCCTCCGGCCATCGAAGATGGGGATACCGGCCTGCGGGCCGAGCCCAGCGGCACATTGGGGGCACCACCTTGCGCCGCTCTATAAAACTTTGCTGTGATGAGGAAAGGAGGACATCATGAAAACAGCATTGACCATTGCGGGGAGCGATCCCAGTGGAGGCGCCGGCATCCAGGCAGACATCAAGACCATGACGGCCCACGGCGTCTATGCCATGAGCGTCATCGCGGCCCTGACTGCCCAGAACACCGCCGGCGTCAAGAGCATCCTGGAGTCCACACCGGACTTCCTGGCGGACCAGTTGGACTGTGTGTTCACAGACATCCCGCCCGACGCAGTCAAGACCGGTATGGTCTCCAGCATCCCGCTCATCGATGTCATAGCGGACAAGCTGGAACAGTATGGCGCCAGGAACATCGTGGTGGATCCGGTGATGGTGGCGACCTCTGGAGCGCGGCTGATCTCTGAGCCGGCGGTGGAGGCGCTCAAAGAGCGGCTGCTGCCGCTGGCCACTGTCGTGACGCCCAATGTCCCGGAGGCGGAGATCCTCTCCGGCCGATCCATCGCGGATGCCGCCGGTATGGAGGCCGCGGCCCGGACCATCAGCCAGCGATACGGCTGTGCGGTCCTGTGCAAAGGCGGGCATCAGATCAACGACGCCGATGACTTCCTGTGGCGGGAGGACGGCGGCAGATGGTTCCGCGGGAAGAGGATCCAAAATCCGAACACCCACGGTACCGGCTGCACCCTCTCCAGTGCCATCGCCTCCAACCTGGCCAAGGGATATCCGCTGGACACCGCTGTGGAGCGGGCCAAGGCCTATATCTCCGGCGCTCTGGGCGCCATGCTGGATCTGGGGCATGGCGCCGGTCCCATGGACCATATGTTCGATCTGACCAGCCGCTTCATCGGGGAGGTGCAGGCGTGAAGAAGACCACCACCTTCCAAAACAGCCTCATCTGGTTCGGCGCCGCCGTCTCCATCGCGGAGATCCTCACCGGCACCTCCTTCGCGCCTCTGGGCTTTTCCAGAGGGCTGGCAGCCATCCTCTTAGGCCATGTGATCGGCTGCACGCTGTTCTTCCTGGCGGGCCTCATCGGCGCCCGCACGGGCTGCAGCGCGATGGAGACGGTGAAGATGTCCTTCGGGAAACGGGGCGGACTGCTCTTCGCCAGCCTGAACGTCTTGCAGCTGGTGGGCTGGACGTCCATCATGATCTATGACGGGGCCCTGGCCATCGACGGCATCTTCCCCACCGGTCATTGGATCTGGTGCGCGGTCATCGGCGCTTTGATCATCGTATGGATCCTGGTGGGCGTGACCAACCTGGGCCCCCTGAACAAAGTGGCCATGGCGGCGCTGCTGGTGCTGACATTGGTGCTGTGCAGGGTCATCTTCTTCTCCGGTGCTGCCGTCCCCATCCCCTCCGGCGGGGCCATGAGCTTCGGTGCGGCCGTAGAGCTGGCGGTCGCCATGCCGCTGAGCTGGCTGCCAGTGGTCAGCGATTATACCCGGGAGGCGGAAAAGCCCTTCCAGGCCACACTGGCCAGCACCATCACCTATGGAGCAGGCTCCTGCTGGATGTATCTCATCGGGATGGGCGCCGCGCTGTACGCCGGAGAGAGCGACATCGCCGTGATCATGCAGAAAGCGGGCCTGGGCGTGGCCGCTTTGGTGATCGTAGTCCTATCCACGGTCACCACGACCTTCCTGGACGCCTGGTCCGCCGGGATCTCGGCGGAGTCCCTCTGCGCCCGGGTCAACGGGAAATGGGTGGCCGTGACAGCCACTTTGGTGGGGACAGCAGGTGCGATCATCTTCCCCATGGATGATATCACAGACTTCCTGTATCTGATCGGTTCGGTGTTCGCGCCTATGATAGCCATCCAGATCGCTGACCATTTCCTCCTGCGGCGCACGCGTCCCCGCGGAGACATAGACAGCAGGAACTTGGCCATCTGGCTGTTGGGCTTCATCGCCTACCGGCTGCTGATGGGCGTGGATACCGTGGTGGGCAGCACACTGCCGGACATGCTGCTGACCATGCTGGCGTGTCTGCTGGTGGACCGGCTGGCTCCCAAGAAGACACGGACAGTGGGCTCGAGTGCGCAGCGATGAGCGCACTGCGGGCGGCGTATCACGCCGCCCGCTTTTTTTGCGCCTCTCAGCTGCACCGGCAGTTTTGCCGGTACAGAGGGGATGTGACGATAGTCCGATCCCGCTGGCAGCAACCGTGGCTCTTTTTGGAGAAATTGAACGATCCTGAAGGATATCTGTCGGCAAAGCCGCTGTTTTCAGGTTGATTTCAACTTTCCAGGCTATGTTGATACTAGGAAACTGAGAGCAGGAAGGGAGCGAGAACGATGGATGATATGCATCGAGAAGATAAGATGGTGGTGTCTCCGGTCCAGACGGATGGCACCATCTCCAAAAAGCGCAGATGGAAAAACCTCTTCAGGGGAAAGAAACGCAAATGGATCGCACTGCTCCTGGTGGCTGTAATAGCCGTGGGAGCGTTTGCCTGGAGAGGGATGGGCACGCCGCAGGCAGAGGCCGCCGTTGCTTACCAGACGGCGGCGGTGGAGCGCCGGGACGTTACGAAGACGCTCAGCTCCAGCGGTACGCTCGAACCGGCGGACTCCTATACCGTGAACACCCTGGTATCCGGAGAGATCCTCAGCGATACTTTTGAAAAAGGCGACCAGGTGGAGGAGGGACAGCTGCTCTACACCCTGGACTCCTCCAACGCTGAGAGCAGCCAGACCCAAGCCAGCAACAGCTATACCCAGGCACAAAGCAGCTATGAGCAGGCGGTGAAGGCCAAGTATCCCACGGCTGATATGAGCGGCATCGTCAGCGAGGTATACGTCAGCGACGGCGACACGGTCAGCGCCGGCACGGAGCTTGTGAAGATCGTGGGCGATAACGACATCTACATCGATTTCCTGTTCACATACGCCAGCAGCAGTGATTTCTATGTGGGCCAGCCGGCCACGATCTTTATCAGTGGATTCGAAGGCACCGTCAGCGGGACTGTGACAGCAGTCTCCAGCGGCACCACTGCCTCCAGTACGGGCAGGATGCTCACTACCGTCCGTGTGAAGGCAACGAACCCGGGCCTGGTGACCTCGGACTACACGGCCACCGCTGTCATTGGAAGCTATTCCAGTTACGGGAACGCCAGCATCAAAGTCAGCGCCACCAGCACCATCACGGCGGAGGTCTCCGGCAAGGTCTCCGGCCTGGATTGGCTGGCAGGCGATGCGATCTCGGAGGGCGACCGGATCTGCACCATCACGGGAGACAGTGTGGACCAGCAGATCGAGAACGCCCAGATCAGTCTGAGCAATGCCCAGACTTCTCTCGAGAACGCCCAGGAGACCCTGGAGGACTATCAGATCACCGCACCGATCTCCGGCACTGTAGTCACGAAGAACGCCAAGGCTGGAGACAACATCGAGGGTGGTTCTGACAGCACGCTGTGTGTAATCTATGACCTGAGCTATCTGGAGATGACCATGAGCATCGACGAGCTGGATATCAGTGATGTGGAGGTGGGGCAGACGGTGGAGATCACAGCTGACGCCGTGGAAGGGACGACATATACCGGTGTGGTAACCGAGGTATCCGTGGCGGGCACGACCTCTGGCGGCATCACCACCTATCCCGTCACAGTCCGTATCGATGAGACCGAGGGACTTTTGCCGGGCATGAACGTGGACGCGGAGATCGTGATCTCCTCGGCCGAGGATGTCCTGGCCATCCCCAGCGGGGCGGTCAACCGCGGCGATACGGTCCTGATCACTGCGGATTCCCCCAGTGCTGCCGATGCCCTGGATCAGGAGGCGCCGGAAGGCTATGTCTACGTGGCGGTGGAGACAGGGGTCAGCGATGACAGCTTCATCGAGATCATCTCCGGCCTCCAAGAGGGCGACACCGTGGCCTATCTGCAAAGCACCAGCAGCAGCAACAGCAATAGCGCCACGATGATGCCCATGGGAGGCGGCGGTATGCCCAGCGGAGGCGGCGGCATGCCCGGCGGAGGCGGCGGTATGCCGGGAGGCTTCTGATGAGCGCACTGATCGAATTCCGGGACGTCTGCAAGCTCTATCAGATGGGCGATACCACGATCCATGCGGCGGACCATGTCTCTTTCCGGGTGGATCAGGGCGAGTTCGTGGCCATCGTCGGCCAGTCCGGGTCCGGGAAATCCACCTGTATGAATATCATCGGATGTCTGGATGTCCCGACCTCCGGCACGTATCTGCTGGGCGGACAGGATGTGGGCCAGATGGACAAAAATCAGCTGGCGGCCATCCGCAATAAGATGCTGGGCTTCATCTTCCAGCAGTATAATCTGCTGCCCAAGCTCACGCTGCTGGAAAATGTGGAAGTGCCACTGATGTATGCCGGGGTGCCAAAGACGGAGCGCCATGACCGGGCGAAGATCGCGCTGGAAATGGTGGGCCTGGGCGATAAGCTCAAGCACAAGCCTCTCCAGCTCTCAGGCGGCCAGCAGCAGCGCGTGTCCATTGCCCGGGCCCTGGTGGGCGAGCCGGCAGTCATCCTGGCCGACGAGCCCACAGGCGCGCTGGACTCTCACACGGGCCGGGAGGTGCTGATCATGCTCCAGCAGCTCCATGAGGCTGGGAACACCGTGGTCCTCATCACGCACGATAACTCCATCGCCGTCCAGGCCCAGCGGATCATCCGCCTGGAGGACGGCCGGGTGGTCTATGATGGGGACGCTCATGCGCCAGAGGCCGTGGTGACGCCCGGCCTAGCCGGGAAGGGGGCGGCAGGATGAGCCTTTTGGAGACGTTCCAGCTGTCTATCAAGAACATCTTGGGCAGTAAGATGCGTACGTTCCTCACCATGCTGGGCATCATCATCGGCGTGTGCGCGGTGATCGTCATCGTGGGGCTTGGCAACGGGATGCAGGGGTACATCGAAGAGAGCTTTGCCGACATGGGCACGGACTCTCTCACAGTGTCGATTATGGGCAGAGGCTCCTCCCGGAGCGTCTCGGAGGAGCAGATGTACCAGATAGTGGCCGACCACGCTGATGTCCTCAAGCAGATATCCCCTACGGTCACCATGAGCGGGTCGGTGAAGATCGGCAGCGAAAGCCACAGCGGTACCTCCGTCACCGGCGTCAGTGAGGACTACTTCACTATGAAGGGCTATGAAGTGGCGCAGGGACGCGGCCTCCAATACACGGATATGACAGGTCGGAAAAAGGTCTGCGTGATCGGACAGTATCTGAACATGGCCTATTTCGGGGGGGACGCCGTGGGCGAGACATTGAAAGTGGGCGGGACCACCTTTACCATCGTGGGCGTCATGGCGGCAGAGACCAGCGACCTGGAAGAGGGCGGCACCGACGACTGCGTCTTCGTCCCCTATTCCACGGCTGCGCGTCTGAGCTTTACCGGGACCATCGGCAGCTATGTGATTACGGTCCAGGACGCTGACCAGGTGTCCGAGGCCAAGACGCTGGTGGAGAACGAGCTCTACAGCATTTTTGAGGACGATGACGCCTATACGGTCATCAGCATGGCCGAGATGGTGGATGAGATGAACAACATGGTGGACATGGTCATCTATATCCTGGCCGGCATCGCTGCCATCTCCCTGGTGGTGGGCGGTATCGGGATCATGAATATCATGCTGGTGTCTGTTACCGAACGGACGAAAGAGATCGGCATCCGCAAGGCCCTGGGCGCGCGGGAAGGTGCCATCATGCGCCAGTTCGTCATCGAGGCGGCCACGACTTCGGCCCTGGGCGGCGTGCTGGGCATCCTGTTGGGCGATGGGCTCTCGGCGGTGGCCACCACTGTGATCGCGCGCGTCATGCCGGATACGCCCATCACCGTCACACCCAGCATCGTGGCGATCGTGGTGGCGTTCGCCGTCTCTACCGGCATCGGCATCATCTTCGGCTATCTGCCTGCTAAGAAAGCGGCACTGCTCAATCCCATCGACGCTTTGCGATACGATTGATGGCTGGTCCATCCTGGCAGCGGGTCCCCATCCGGGCCCGCTGCCATTTATCTTGTCAGCCCGCGCCCTCCGTGGTAGAATGGCCGCGGAACGTCCGGCTCAGCGGCCGGATGAAAGATATCCATGGAAAGAAGGAGTCATCATGCGGGAGATCCGGAGAAAGCGGGCGGTCGCTACGGCGGTGCGCCAGGAGAGGAAGTGGTCTATGGAATAAAAGGAGGAAGCACGATGGACACGACTGTCCGCAAAATAGATATCCCAGACCCGAACGTGGTCTTTCCGAATGGATACAGCACATCCTGCTATATCAAGAACGTGGTGACGGCCCCGAACATCTCCATCGGGGACTATACCTATTATGACGACCCCGTGGACCCTACGGGATTCGAGCGCAACAACGTCCTCTTCAATTATCCGGAGTTCGGCGACAGACTCATCATCGGGAAATTCTGTTCCATCGCATCCGGTGTGAGGTTCATCATGGGTCCGGCCAATCACCGGATCAGCAGCGTCACGACCTATCCCTTCCAGGTGTTCGGCGGGATATGGAGCGAGAAAGCACCGCCCCACCTCTCCCAGCTCCCCTTCAAGGGCGACACCGTGGTGGGGAACGATGTGTGGATCGGCAGGGAAAGCGTCATCCTGCCGGGCGTGCACATCGGGGACGGCGCCATCATCGCCGCATGTTCCGTAGTCACCAAAGACGTCCCGCCCTATGGTGTGGTGGGAGGAGATCCGGCGCGGCTGATGAAAAAGCGGTTCTCAGACGAGCTGATCGGGCTGTTGCTGGAGTGGAGATGGTGGGACGAGCCGCCGGAGCAGCTGGCGGAGGACATCCCTCTGCTGTGCGATCCGGACCTGGCGTCCGTGCGCGCAGCGCTGGAAAAGCGCCTGGGTGCAGACGAAGACAGATGAGATAAGGATGGCCCGGCCCCATTTTGGGGCCGGGCCATCCAGATATCTGCCGGAGGCAGAGCGGATCAAAGGAGATGGAAGATCGCCACAGACGCCGCGCCCGTCACCAGGATGACCAAAAGGTCTTTTCCGGGGAGTTTCCGCTGCAGCACGTTCGCGGCGAGATACAGTCCCGCCACAAGGAAAAAAGCCGTCGGGAAGGAGCTGCCCGTCTCACGGATGACCGTGACGCTCTCCCCCACCATCGACAGGACAGTGGTGAGCAGCATCCCGCAGATCACCGGGAGGATCCAGGCTTTGAGCGTGGCGAAGACCGGCAGGCTGGAGAACTTGCGATAGACCGCTTCCACCAAGATGCAGACGATACAGGTGCCGCATACTCCGATCATGAGGCCCAGCAGTGCCATGGCATAGCCGCTCCACATCCCGCCGTCTTCCAGACCGATGAGATATCCGATGCCGCAGAGGATCTTGACCAGGATCGGTCCCGGGAGCGCGTTGGCGATCGGGACGATCTGCCCGTAGAAAGCGGAGGAGTCGACCATCCCGGAGGAGACGAAGATCCCCTCTGCCACGGTCAAATATGCCTCGCCGCCTCCAAAGGAGGTCACAGTGGAGAGAAGACCATTGACGAGATATGTAGGCGCCATGCGGCACAGCGCGAAGGCAAACACGAAAACGATCACCAGCGGGATCAGGAAGACGCCCACCTTTTTCCACACGGTCCGCATGGAGAGCTGCCCCGTGGCGCGGATCCCCTCCCGCCGCATATCGCGGAGCATCGTGAGGACTGCCAGGAGCAGCAGCCCGGCCTGGAGGGGGAGGCCCCCTCGGACCCCCAGGAGCGCGCCCTTCCCATAGAGCAGCACATAAAGGACCGACAGCACACAGGCAAAGGCCATCCGCTTGCTCTTGATCTTCCCGCCTGTGAAGAAGATCAGGAAGAAGACCAGCACCAGCAGGTCGATCGTGGAGATGTCGAACAGGGGGCCTGCTGTGGTAAGCGTCCCACCCATGGCGTCCTCCAGGAGGCCGAGGGCCTCCTTCCCGCACGTCAGAAGGAAGCTGCCGATCATCAAGACCCACGACGACCGCCTCCGCCCGCCCTGAGCGGCATCCCGCAGGACCTTTGCAACATATTCCAACAGCAGGACGATGATGAATGCGGAGATCCCGATGGAGGCGGCCCGGATCTGCTGGACGGCCGGTGTCCCCAAGACCGACAGCAGTGAGAGGAACAAGACTGTCAACAACGCTCCGGGAAAGGAGACGGCGAAGGCACCGGTAGCCATCCCGGGGAGACCAGCCATGTCATAGCCGCTGAGCATCCCCAGCTTCGGCGGCAGCGCGCCCGGTGTGATGTTGCCCACGATGTTGTGTTCTGCATACTGCTCTTTCGTGATGTAATGGTGGCTGGATACGACTTCCGCCTCCACCACCGGGATCAGGGCGCTCCCGCCCCCGAAGCCCACGATACCGATCTTCAAAAAAGACCGGAGCGTTTGTGTTAACATGACCGACCTCCCTGTTCTAGAATGGGATTTTTTGAAAAAGAAACGGAGAGGAGCGCCCAAGCGGGGCGCTCCTCTCCAATTTTGAGCTCACTCACCCTTGGCATATGCCACCGCAACGTTTGCGATGATCTCATTGGGATCGATCAGCGGAACGGAGAACGTGGTCTCGCCCAGGATCAGAGGGATCTCTGTGCATCCCATGATCAGCGCTTGGGCTCCGTTGGCGATCAGCTCCTCTGCTACTGCGCAGGCCTCGGCGATGCACTTGTCCGTCCGGCCATTGTATTTGAAGCCATAGTCGTGGTCGAAGATCGCGGCCTGCATCCGAGCCTGTGTATCCGCCGGGACCTCCATCACCTCGATCCCGAATTTATCACAGGACTTCTCATAGACATGTGCCTGCATCGCGGCCGTGGTGGCCATGACGCCCACTTTCCGGATCCCCGGGACTTGGCGGGCGGTCTCGCGGACTGCCTCATCGATGATGTGGAGGAAGGGTACCGGAACGGCCTTTGCCACATCGTCATAGAAGTAGTGGGCGGTATTCGCGCCGATGATGATGACGTCTGCGCCAGCCCGCACCAGGTTTTGCGCGGTGGCGATCATCGCGGGGACGGGGCTCTCGCCGCCGTGTAAGATCGCATCTTGACGGCTGGGCATCTTGGGATTGCTGTCCATGATGATGTGCAGATGGTCCTCGTCCCGCTTGGCATGGGTGGCCTTGGTGATCCTCAAAAACAGGTCTGCGCCTGCTTCAGGCCCCATGCCGCCCATGATCCCGATCACTTTTTCAGACATAAACTCCTCCTTTTTTACATCTTGGGCACTGCGTTCTGCAGCTTTTTCTCACGCTTCTCCTCACTGGCGGAGACCACGGCCGCAACGACCACGGAGCCCACGCAATTGACAGTGGTGATGCCCATGTCCATGATGCTGAAGATGCCCGTGAGCAGAGCGACGAACTCGATCGGCATGCCCATGGTCTGCAGGAAGATCGTGGTGGACACGACGATGCCGCCGGGGATGCCGGGGCTGCCCAACGTCATCAAAACGCCGGTCAGGATGGCCACGGCCATGGAGCTGATGCTCATGTCGATGCCGACCACTTCCGCCACGAAGATGGCCACCACACCATACCACAGTCCGTTGCCGTCCATGTTCATGTTGGCACCCAGGGGGATCGTCAGGTCAGAGACCTCTTTGCGCAGCTTCAGGTTCTCCTCGCAGGTCCGCATGGATACCGGCATCGTGGCGGCCGTGGAGCAGGTGGAGAAGCTGGTGGTCCAGACAGGCGCGATCAGCTTCCAGAACGTGAAGGGATTTTTGCGGGTACCGATCGCATAAAGGCCGCCGTATACGACGAACGCGTGGATCGCCAGGCCGATATAGATGGTCAGGATGAACTTGCCCAGGGGGCCGATCACATCCGCGCCGTAGGTGCCCGTGGTATTGGCGATCAGGCAGAAGACGCCGATCGGGGTGAACTTCATCACCAGCCGCAGGAAGCTCATGATATATCTGGAAATCAGGCCGACGCCGCCCAGCAGCTTGGTCTGGTCCTCTTCCTTCATGAACATGATGCCGATGCCGGAGATGATCGCGAAGGAGATCACGTGGAGCATGTTGCCCTCAGCCATGGAGCCGATGATATTGGTCCCGAAGAACCCGAGGATCGTCTCCGAGACCGTCGGCGCCGTCTGCTCCGCCACTTCGCCGATATCCGTCATCACGAACCCATGGCCCGGGTTGATCACCAGAGCGGAGACCAGGCCCACTGTGGCCGCGATGAACGTGGTGGCCATGAAGATGACGATCAGCTTGATGCCGATGCGGCCCAGCTTCTTGACGTCCCCCATGCCGGCGACTGCCAGGATGATATTGCAGAAGATCAGCGGGACGACACTGACGCGCAGCAGCCGCAGGAAGATCGTGCCGATGAACCCGATACAAGAGATCTGCGGCCCGATCACCATCCCGCAGACGCCACCAAGGACTAGACCGATGAGCACCTTCGTGGTAAAACCAAGTTTTTTGACTTTTGCCATTTTGTTTCCTCCCATCATTCCCGTCATATAGAGATTTTATCTGAAACAGAGGAGGCAGCTTCCCGTCTCGGATGTCCGATGCCTCTCTGGGGATCCTCTTGTTCAAATGCGATACTTTTTGGATTTTGGGTGCAAAAAATAGACCGACCACGTGCCGTGCTCGAAAAAATGTTCGTTATGCTGTTGTCTATGGCCTAGGCGGTCACTCCGACTCGTCGCCTGGGATCGTCATCTTTCCGCCGCCGATGGTGAACTGTCTCGTCATCGCATCGTAATCCACCGAGATCGAGAAGTGGTTCCCATTGAGGAACCTGCGATTGAACATGACCTTTTCGTTCTTGCTGTACGCAGTGATGTCCAGGCGGATGCCGACGATATCCTTCTTGAAAACGATCAGTTGGATGCGTTCGTCCTCCAATCCCAGCAGCTGCTTGTCCTCCGTGCTCAGGAGGATGGGAGCGGCTGTGATATGATAGGCGTCGAACTGCATGTCGTTCGCCTGCTCCAGATACCGGTAGATGGAGATCTTGTTCAAGTTCTGCTTCAGGATGTCCTTTGCCCAGTCTTTCCGGATGTAGTTCTCCTCGATGGCCAGCGGACGGTTCCTGGCGTATCGGACACGCCGGATCTTGCGGAAGTCCGCCGTGTTCTCATCGAAATACCCGGAGACGTCGTTCTCAAGGCTCCCGATCTCCGACAAGAGGACGCGGGAATAGACCTCAACGCCGACGGCTTCCATCTGTCGTGTCAAGCTTGGATCGGAAAAGATATTGTGCCCTTCGTTTTGATAGATGACGAAGGTCCCCTTCCCTTTTTTCCGCTCCACCAGCCGCTCTTGGACGAGACCGTCCATCGCCTGCTTGACTGTCGCGCGGCTCAGGTTCAAAGACTCACACAACTGCAGTTCCCCGGGAAGTTCCTTCCCGTATTCCCACCTGCCTGAGAGGATATTGTCCCGGATCTGCTCTCGCAGCTGATAATAGAGGGGGACGGGACTGCTATGATTGATCCGTATGATGCACACCTCCCTCCATATGACCCGATGTCCAAATGACCGGTCATTTGTATGTTTACATGATACGTTAGAACATCTCGTTTTGCAAGATCTCGATCTTGACAATTTCTTGGGTGTCTTTTTAGCGGAACCATACAAAAAAGCGGTGGATATCAAAAGCATATTGTGCTCTCAGCCCTATATTGGATATCGTTCCAAAAGGGCCGCTGCGCATCTTTTGAAGAAGGACGGCCCGGTCCCCTAAAAGGGACCGGGCCGTCTTTACCGGATGGATAGAAAGGGTCAGCGTTCTGCCAACTCTCGCAGGAGAGCGATCTCACGGGCGTAACCTGTGAGATCGTTGGGAGTCTCCAAGCAGAAGGGCAGTGCCCGCAGGATCGGATGGCGGACGATGCGGCTCAGGGCATCGAGCCCGATGGAGCCCTCTCCGATCCGTGCATGGCGGTCTTTGTGACTGCCGGGTGGATTCATGCTGTCATTGAGGTGGACGGCCTTCAGGCGCTCCAGGCCGATGAGCCGGTCGAACTCCGTCAGGACACCGTCCAGATCGTGGATGAGGTCATAGCCCGCGTCAGAGACATGGCAGGTGTCCAAACATATGCCCAGCTTGTCCGGCAGTTCCACCTGGTCGAGGATCCGGCGAAGCTCTTCGAACCGGCCGCCTACCTCGCTCCCCTTCCCTGCCATGGTCTCCAGCAGGACCGTGGTGGTCTGCTCCGGACGGAGGACGGCATTGAGCGCCTGCGCGATCAGAGCAGCTCCGGTGGCAGGGCCCTGGCCCACATGGCTCCCGGGATGGAAGTTATAGAGCTGGCCCGGCAGGGCCTCCATCCGGCGCAGGTCGTCTGCCAGGGTCTCCCGGGCGAAGGCGCGGGCCTGGGGGTCGGCACCGCAGAGGTTCATGGTGTAGGACGCATGGGCGATGACGGGAGCGAAATGCTCCCGGCGCAGCAGATCGGAAAGGGCCTGTGCGTCTGCGGGATCCAGATCCTTGGCCCGGTTGCCCCGGGGGTTCCGCGTGAAGAATTGGAAGGTATCCGCTCCCAGGGACAGCGCCTCCCGGCCCATGGCCAGGAAGCCCTTGGAGGAGGAGAGATGACAGCCGATATGTAGCATGGGAGCCTCCTTGAAGTGATCGATGTCCCCATTTTATCAGGACCAGGCGTCGCTGTCACTGGCAAATGCAACTTCAGATCCGACCGCGGCAGTCCCCGGGACCGGTTCCATCTCCGCTGTCCAGGAACAGCTCCTCTGCCCGCTGCTGTGCCATCATCAGTTCCCCCTGCAGACGGCGCAGGGTCTCCTCGGCGTCTGTGATGGCGTTGAAGAGCAGCAGATATTCCTTCGTGACCTTTTCCATACGAGCCTTCCTTTCTAAAAGCACTAGATGT
The DNA here is from genome assembly GCA_944387055.1 of uncultured Oscillospiraceae bacterium. GTDB lineage: Bacteria > Bacillota > Clostridia > Oscillospirales > Oscillospiraceae > Oscillibacter. The sequence goes on along the minus strand of CALXDL010000025.1, from coordinate 14,589 downwards.
GGAATGGATTGACCCTATCATACACAAAATCAAGAGGATATCCTGTCTGAATTTGTCGAGGGTCCCGGAAATCCACGAGAAAAAGGAAAAAGAGGCTGGGATGTAGGGAAATGGCGGAGATATTCGTGAAGATCGTCTGTTCAAGGCGGACATGTCCTTCCCCTGCCGCCACGCTGGAGACGGAGGAGACGAGACGGCCGCCGGAGACCATCAGGTCCCGGCGGCCGCAAAACAAAAGCACAGCAAAGGAATGGGCAAAGGATCAGGCCTTGGCCGCCAGGAAATCAGCGGCGAATTGGGCATACATGGCAGCGCCCCGCTTCAGGACGGATTCGTCCACCGTGTAGTGGTCGTTGTGGTTGGGAGCGGTGTAGCCCATGCTCTCGTTCCGGCTGCCCAGGAAGCCGAAGACGGCCGGGATGCGGTCGGCGAAATAGGCGAAGTCCTCACTGCTCATCATCATGGGCAGATCCCGCAGGCACTCCTCGCCATAGAGCTTGACAGCGGCATCATGAGCGATGCGGTTGAGGTCGTCATCGTCGTTGATGAGGGGGCTGGGATAATACTCATACTCCAGCGTGGCCTTGGCGCCCAGAGCGGCAGCGGTGTCCTCGATGATGGTGCGCAGCCGGCCCTCGATCTGTCTGCGGAAGGTGGGGTCGAACGTACGGACCGTGCCATAGAGTTCGGCGTGGTTGGCGATGATGTTGAACCGCTGGCCGGCGTGCATCTCGCCGATGGTGACGATAATGGGGTTGAGAGGATCGTTGCTGCGGGAGACGAAGGTCTGCACGTTCATGATGATGGAGGCGGCGGCCACGATCGCGTCGATGCCCAGATGGGGCTGCGTGCCGTGAGCGGAGACGCCATCCACCTTGATGGTGAAGTTATCGCAGCTGGCCATCCGACGGCCGGGCTGGAAGCTCATGTAGGGGGCGTCCAGGGTGCCCCAGATATGCTGGCCCATGATGGCGTCCACACCATCCAGGATGCCCTGCTCCACATAGTAGTCCGCACCGTGGCAGGTCTCCTCGGCGGCCTGGAAGAAGATCTTCACGTTGCCTTCCAGATCCTCCTTGGTCTCCATGAGCATCTTGGCGGCGCCCAGCAGCATGGCGATGTGGTTGTCGTGACCGCAGGCGTGCATGACGCCCTTGTTCTCGCTGGCGAAGGGAAGCTCGGTCTTCTCCTCCACGGGGAGCGCGTCGATATCGGCACGCAGGGCGACTGTCTTACAGCCCTCGCCGGCCTTGCCGCCATGGAGCATGGCCCAGCAGCCAGGACGGCCGTCATAACGATGGACCTCGTAGCCCATCTTCTCCAGTTCCTCAGCGATACGGTCGGTGGTCTTGAATTCCTCCCAGCTCAGCTCCGGATGCTGGTGGAACCAGCGGCGCTGTTCGATGATATAACTTTCCGTCTTCTCAGCCAATTCCTTGTAGATCATGACCAGTCATTCCTTTCATTCGTTCGTCCGGCCGGCGTGGATCCGCCGAAGCCAGGGCCAAAGCACGGCCCTTTCTCCATTATAGCGGATCCGCCGGGATTTACAACTACTGAAATCTTTAAAAATAAAGCGAAACAGCTCCGCTCCTCAGCGGAGCGGAGCCGTTTGGGGAAGGTCACATGGCAGCGTCAGCCAGATAGTCAGCGGCGAACTGGGCCATGACGGCGGCGCCGCGCTGGAGGACGGACTCATCCACGTCGTACTTCTCGTGGTGGTTGGTATAAGTGATCCCCTTTTCCACGTTGCGGCTGCCGATGAAGGCATACACATAGGGGATGTTGCCGCCCTCTCTCTCCGCGAACCAGGAGAAGTCCTCGCTGCCCATCATGGTGGGCAGATGCGCCAGAGAGGCATCCCCGTAGAGCTTGGTGATAGCGCCCTGTGCGATGGAAGAGAGCTTGGGATCGTTGATCACGGGCAAGGTCATGTAGATATAGTCGTCCAGCGTGGCCGTGGCGCCGAAGGTCTCTGCCGTGGTGGCGACGATCTTGCGCATGGTATCCTCCACCGCAGTTCCGCTGAGGAAGGTGCGGACCGTGCCCTCCATGGTCACATGACCGGGCGTCACGTTCCAACGGTGGCCGCCCTGGATGGTGCCGATGGTCAGGACCAGGGGGTTGAGGGGATCGTTCATGCGGGAGACCACCTGCTGCAGGTTGTTGATGATGGCAGCGGACACGGCGATGGCATCGACGCCCAGGTTGGGAGCGGAAGCGTGGGAGGACATGCCCTCCACATTGATGGTGAACTTATGGCAGCAGGCCATGCGGTTGCCCTCGGAGGCATCCATCAGGGGCGCGTCGAAGTTGCCCCAGATATGCGCGCCGTAGATGGCGTCCACATCGTCCATCACATGCTCTTTCATCATGTTCAGCGCACCCAGAGCGATCTCCTCAGCGGGCTGGAAGATGAGCTTCACATTGCCGCACAGCTCGTCCTTCACGTCGTTGAGGATCTGAGCGGCGCCCAGCAGCATGGCGATGTGGTTGTCATGGCCGCAGGCATGCATGAAGCCAGGGTTCTGACTGGCAAAGGGAAGGCCGGTGGCCTCCGGCACGGAGAGGCCATCGATATCGGCGCGCAGGGCCACCGTCTTGCCGGGCTTGCCGCCGCGGATCATGGCGGTCAGGCCATAGCAGTCCTTCATATCGGTGATCTCCGTGATGCCCAGGGCCTCCAGGTCCTTGTGGATCTTGGCGCGGGTCTCTTTCTCCTCGCAAGAGGGCTCCGGACAGGTGTGATAGAAGCGGCGCCGGTCGATGATATAGCTTTCATATTTTTCGGCGAGAGCTTTGATATCCATACAAAAACTCCTTTCTTTCCATGGGGATTTGAAGAAAAAACTGCCCGGTGAGGACCGGGCAGTTTTCTCACACGAAAAATGATGATGGCTCCCGGATCACAGCATCTTGGCGAAGGCGCCGGCGATGATGACGGAAGTGATGGTGACGGTGGTGAAACCGCCGACGATCATAGCGGGGAACATCTTGCTCATCAGATAGTCCTTCTCCTCGGGAGTCTCAGACAGAGCGGTGCAGACGTTCTCGGTGATGATCGCGTTGGGCGGGAAGCCATACAGCGCGGTCAGCGCGGTGGCCAGGCCCAGCAGGAAGGGCATACGCAGGATCTTCGCGAAGATGAAGCACAGGACGACCATGCCGGCCACGCCGATGATGATCAGCTCGACCATGGGCAGGATGATGCTGGCCAGCATCTCGGGAGAGCAGTCCTTCAGACCGTCGAAGATGTACATCATCAGAGCGAACATGATGATGCCGTAAGAGACGTTCTTGTTGAGGATGTTCTCATCCAGGAAGCCGATGTAAGTAGCGATAACACCGAACACCAGGGCCCAGATAGCACCGGAGAGGCCGGTGAGGTTACCGAACTGGGTAGCGAGCCAAGCCACGAGGCCCATCTTGAGTAGCATGACGGCAGTGGTGTTCCACTTGGAAGACAGGGGCGGGAGCAGCTTCTTCTTGGGGGCTTCCTCGGTCACGAGCTTGCCGTTGACCTCATCCACCTTGCCGGCAACGCCGCCAGCAGCGTGGACGGAACCGGAACGGAACTCCTTGAGCATCTTCTTACCTTCCAGCTGCAGGCAGATGGAGGTGAGAGGATAGCCGGCGAAGCCCTGCATGCAGTACATGACGATGGCGAACACGGCGGCGGTCTCCAGGCCGGCGGCGTTCGCAGCGTCCATCATGGTAGTAGCGGCCACGATACCACCAGTCAGCGGGGGCAGACCAGCGATGACCAGCGTTCTGTCCATGAGCAACGGGCAGATCAGCAAAGACAAGGCGCACATACCTGCCAGACCGGCCAGGCAGATCACCACGACCTTCCACTGCTCGATCAGCTGCTTGATGCTGATGACCGTGCCCATGTGGACCAGGATCAGATACATGCCGATGGTGCTGCCGAAGGGGACCAGGGCAGCGTCGGTGACGATCGTCGTGGGGAAGATCGTCCAGTACCCGACCAGCATGACGGCTGCCGTCACGAAGACGGAGGGGATCCACGCCTTGGTCAGGGTGGATACGACCTCGCCTATCACGAAGGCGACACCGCAGGCAAAGAATGCGAGTGCGAAGTTGTACATAACATTCCCTCTTTCCTTTCGATTTTTTCCCGTGTCTGTCTTCTCTATTTATTCAAGGCTTGCGCCAAGAATACCAGTTAACCGGGGAAGTCCCCGTTCAAGAACGCCACGGCGGTGCTGGCCATGGCGGCCATACCCACAGGCATGGCCTCTTCCTGCATGACGCAGGTGGAACTATGCAGGGGCGAGAGGTCGCCCACATGCCCTGCGTAGACCATGAAATAGGCACCTGGGATATTCCCGAGCTGGGTGTAATAGCTGAAGTCCTCGCTGAAAGAGAAGGGGATATCCTGCTCGACGATCGCGTCCTCGCCCAGCTCCGCACGAACGCTCGTGCGCACCAGGTCGATGAGGGCCTTGTCGTTATAGACGGCGGGATAACCCTCGTAATGATGGATGAGGACCTGGCAGCCGGAAAGGGCCTCTACGCCCTTGGCGATATCATTTACCTGCTGATCCACGACCTTTCGGACCGATTCCACATAGGCCCGAGAGACTCCGCCGAACTTCACCTCATTGGGGATGACGTTGGGCGCATCACCACCGTGGATGCTGCACACGGGGAAGATCACCGTCTCCAGGGGATCCACCCGGCGGGCGGGGATCTGTTCCAGCAGCGTCACCATCTGGCAGGCGGCCAGAAGAGGATCTTTCGTCTTATGCGGCGTGGAACCATGTCCGCCCTGCCCCTTGACAGTCACGTCGTAGAGATCGACGGAAGTGGTCAAGGGTCCGGCGTGGAGGATCACCTTGCCGCTGAGCGATTCATCGGGATACATGTGCATGCCGAAGATGGCGTCCACATGCGGGGCTTCCAGGACCCCTTTTTCCACCAGTTCTTTGGCACCGCCGGGGAGCGTGTCCTCGCTGTGCTGGAAGATCAGCTTCACGGTGCCAGGGAACGCGTCCCGCATCCCGCAGAGGATCTTCGCCACGCCCAGCAGCATGGACGCATGCATGTCATGCCCGCACGCGTGCATCATATTGGGGACTTCGCTGGCGAATGGAAGACCAGACTCCTCCTGGACAGGCAATGCGTCGATATCCGCCCGCAGCGCCACACAGCGTCCCGGACCTTTCGTGCCGTGGATCAGCGCCACAGTGGCCGTGGGGACAGGCGTCTCGATCGCATCCACCCCGTATCTGGTCAATGTCTCACGGATCAAAGCGGCCGTCTGGAATTCGTTGCGCCCGATCTCCGGATGGCGGTGGATCGCGCGGCGGATAGAGACGATCTCATCGAAACAGGCATCCGCGGCCTTTTTATAGATACCCAAGGATATAGCCCCCTCCAGATACCGCTCCCCTCCCCCGCGAGAACGCGGTCGTTTTCCTGCACGGCACCTGCACAAGATACGCCCACCTTGGACAAATGGTCTGCTGTGGGAGGACGAGTGACGGTGCAAGAGGGGTGGTATCACTTGAACTGATAGGAATTATAGCACGGGCTGACCGCTATTGCAATCACTATTTTGCGAGTCGGGCGAAATAGCTGGGATAGAGGGAGGGGAGAACGCCCCCTGGAGGCAGCGAGAGAAAGAAGGGCTTGGCACCACGGGGAGATCGTGTTAGAATCGGGGATATCGGCGTATGGGGCGGCCTTGGGAAGGATGCCTGCCCGCCGCCCGGCCTGATCGGCCGGGATCTATTTTTATCGAGAAAGCGTGGAAAGATATGCTTGTTGGAACGATCGTCAACACCATCACCGTGATCGCGGGCTCCCTGATTGGGATGCTGCTGGGCAACGTCCTGCCGGAGCGGCTGCGGGACACAGTGATGAAGGGCCTGGGACTTTGCACGGTGTTCATCGGCGTGACGGGGATGCTGGATGGGGAGAACGCCCTCATCACCATCATCTCCATCGCGGTGGGCGCCGTCATCGGGGAGCTGCTGGACCTGGACGGAGCGTTGGAGCGCTTCGCGGCCCGGCTGGAGAAGCGGTTCCAGCGCCCCGGCGGGAGGACCTCCCTGGCGGAGGGGTTCGTCACGGCGTCCCTGGTGTTCTGCGTGGGCGCCATGACCATCGTGGGCGCGCTGAACGATGGGCTCACCGGCGACCATGAGATGCTCTTCACCAAAGCCACGCTGGATTTCGTCTCCTCCATGATCTTCGCCTCTTCCATGGGCGTGGGCGTGCTGCTGGCGGCGTCTGCCGTGTTCGTCATCGAAGGCGGCATCGCGTGCCTGGCCGGGCTGGTGGCGCCGCTGCTCCAGCAGGGCAACACCATCGCAGAGATGACGGTGGTGGGATCGGTGCTGATCGTGGGGCTGGGGCTCAACATCCTCGGGGTGACGAAATTGAAGGTCATGAACTATGTCCCGGCCATCTTCCTGCCCATCCTGCTGTGTCTGTTCCTGTGAGAGGCAAGTCGCTGCGCTGCCCGTCTGGAGCGGCCGTGCCCGGGCATGTGCACGAGAGGCCCTCCCGCTACGCAAGCGGGAGGGCCTCTCATGCGTTTTTCACAAGGAGCCGCCGGGGCGCGGATCCGTCCGGCAGAGGAAGTCCGGCCGACGGTCCAGGCCGAACTGTGCAGGCGTCCCCTGTTCCAGCAGACGGGAGAGCTCCACATACTGCACCCGCTGGTTCTCATAGGTGGTCCAGTAAAAGCGCTGGGACTCCGCGCACATGACGGCCGTGTACACCGTATAGTCGAAGGGGACCACGACGCGGTCCAGTGCCGTGGCGGGATCCGGTCGGCTGGGACGGATCATCCCAAGGGGGAAGGCCACGTTCTGGAACAAATGCAGCATGGCGGTCACGCCCTCCTCCTCTGTGGCGCCCCGCACCCCGTATTTCTTCAGGAACGCCAGCCGGATGAAACGGGAGGGCGAGCTCCAGTCCCCGGGCAGGCCCTGGGCGCCGCTGCCGGAGAAACACTGCTCCACCACATCCCCTTCGATCTCCAGGGCGTCGTAGTCCAGGTCTCGGACGCCGGCATAATTGAGGAGGTTCGTCCGATGCCAGAGGTACCCCGGGCTGTTGGTCATGACGCCGATGGTGCGCCGGTAGATATGGAGGCCCTCTCGGTCGGGTTCCACGACGACGCTCTCTCCCGTGCGGTCGCTGAAGGACCAGTGGAGAGGCGGCACAGCGCCCAACAGGGGGATAGAGAGGAGGGTGATCTCTTCCCGGAGCATCCGGACGGCCTCCTCCACACTGGCGCATTGGGCCAGCAGATGGAGCACGGCGAAAGGCGGCTGGAGAGGCTGCGTCCCCGGGCGGAGCGTATGGGCGAAATGGGAATGGCCCCGGTAGTAGAGCTGCCCGCCCATGAGCCCCGCCTCGTTGATCCCCTCATAGAGCACGGGCATATCCGCTGCGGCGAAGAGCCCCGTGCCGACAGCGGCATAGGTGCTCATATGCCGGACCTCCTCCGGCAAGCCCCGGGCAGGAGCGGCGGAGCAGGTGAGATATGCCGTCCCCCGTGGGAGGAAGGTGACCTTGCTGCCCTCTGCCAGCCGATCGAAGTCGAGGTTCCGTCCCCAGAGGTGACAGCCATCCTCTGTGCGCCAGCTCAAGGCGCTGCATCCCGCGCTCAGTGTTGCCATGGGCCCAGGTCCCCGGCTTTCCATCATCCAAAACGCCTCCTGATCCATCGTTCGATATCGCTAGAGAGCATCCCCGCGGGGACGTGCCCCATCCGGCCGATCCCGGCTGGGCCCGGGATGGCCGTCCACGGCAGCAGGGCGGCCGCTGTGGCGCGGACCGGCGGCCCACCACAGGCGCTTGGGAGGGGGCTCTCTGCGCCCGGCGGCATACCGGAAAGCGAGGCGGCCAGGGGGATGTCTCTATCAGTTTCACCCATCCCGCCATTTTTTACACAGGTCCGCTGGGAACGCAGAGAAAAAAGCGGTCTGCTCCCTTAGCGGGAGGGCAGGCCGCTGCGCCGGTGACTGATGGCCGCCTCGCACCGGCACGCAGGGAAAAGAACGCCCCATCGCCGCGTGGGCGATGGGGCGTTCTTCCCGTCCGGCCGCTAGCTGCCCTCACAGAGGCCGGTCCAGCAGGCGGCAGAGCATGACGGCTGCCTCCGCCCGGCAAGCCGTGCGCGTGCCGGCCCAGTCCCCACGGACCAGGCCCAATCCCTGCGCCAGCGCCGCATACCCAAGGACGTCGGCGGGGATGGCGGCGCGGTCCGGATAAGAACAGGTGAAGATGCCCTCCAACCGGGCCACGGGGCCATATCCGGCGCTGTCCAACAGCATCTCCACCAGCTCGCTCCGCGTGAGGAGACGCTCGTCCGCCCGTTCTTCCCGGCTGAGGGCGCCCATGGCGTAGGCAGCGGCGTAGGCCGCGTCCCGCTCTTGCTCTGTGGCGGCGGCGGGATCCAGCGGGAGTCCCCGGACGCTGGAGAGCAGGCACACCAAGTCCCATTGGGTCAGGGCCTTGCCGGGCTGGAAGGTGCCGCCCGCATACCCAACGCCGAAACGGGCGAGGGCTTCGATCTCTCCGCGGGCCCAGGAGCCGGAGAGGTCCCCATAGGAGAGGCCGCCGGTGGTCTCCTGTGTCCGCCACACCGGCTGGCCGCTCTTGGCGTCGATCCCCAGACAGGGGACCTCCCGCTCCAGGGCATAGGTCAAGCGCAGCGCGTAGCCGTAGGTCTGGCCCTGTTCCAGCAGGCGGGCCTGGACCGGATCGGAGCGGTCCAGCGCCACCGGCACCAGCCGGTAAGCCAGGACGACGTCATAGGTGTCCATCCAAGCGGAGAGGGCCTCTTCGGCGGAGACGATGCCCGCCGGGTCCTGGAACGTCACGCTGTCGTCATACGTCACAGACAGGCGGTACACGGAGCCGTCGCTGCGGTCGATAGACACCGTGTAGGTATGGGCTGGGAAGAAATAGCCGTTCTCCTGCCGGGCGAAGGTGAACGTGTAACAGGGGGCGCCGTCTCCCGTGCGGTCATCCGTGCGGTAGAGGGCCAGCGATCCCCAGCGCGGGCCGCAGAAGGTCTGGAGGAACGACTCCGCCCTGGCCTGGGCCTGCCCCGCGGTGAGGGCGGCGCGCCCCTCCGCATCCCAAGGCGCGGAGGAGGAGACGGCGCACACCTGACCGGTGCGGGCGTCCACGGTGACGGTGCGGCCATGGGTGCCGTCCTCGCCGCTGCGGCTGTAGCGCAGCGAACACAGGACCCGCTCTTCTCCGTCCGCCTCCGCCTCTTCCAAGATATAGGAGGCGGAGACCAGGGCGTAGCGGTCCAGTCCATAGGCCGCCTCTTCGCGCAGCAGCCGGTCCAGACGGCTGCTGGAGAGGACGCCCTCCAGCTTTTCGATGCCCGCCTGCTCTGCCGGGGAGAGCCCGCCGCCTGACTCTGCGGCGGCAGCGGAGTCTCCGGAGGCGTTCTCCCGGCTCCAGAGGTCCTCCGTCAAAGCGGTCAAGTCGATGAGGCTGCCGTCCGCGGCGTCGACATAACAGGTGTGGAGCCCTTCTGCGGGCACGTACCGGAGGACGGCAGAGGTGCTCTCCGCCTCGGGCAGCACGTATTCCAGCGTCAGGCCCAGCTGCGCTGCCAGCGTCTGGGCGGCGCAGTCCTGGGAGATGGCGGCCTGGGCGGCGGGGATGTCCCCGAGGAACGTCTCCTCCGGGATGTCCCGGCGGAAACGGATCACCTGCGCGTCAGCGGCGCGCACCGTGATCGAGTATGCCAGGGGCGAGGGCAGACCATGGAGCAGCAGCTGGCCAGAGAACGTATAGCTGTCGCTGCCCAGCCGGTCCATCCCGCTTGGGGCCTCCAGGCGCGCGGATACCAGGGGCGGATCCAGCACCTTGGCGAGGAACGCCTCCGCGGCACTGGCCGCCTCCTCCGCGGAAGCGGCGGGGAACGCGGGGAACGACTGCCCCGTGCCGACGGGGACCGCGCTCTCCCCCAGATAGAAACTGACCACCGTGCCGTCTTCCAGGGCTTCCACAGTCAGAGAACGGTCCTCTCCCTCCCAGCGCAGCGTCCAGACGGGGACAGCTTCCCGTTCGTGACATTCGCCCTGGAAGTCATCGTATGCGCCGGTATCCAGGTCCAGGACATCCTTGACGGTCTGGGTCACTCGGGCGAGCCGGTCCTGCGCCGTCTCCTCCGCGGCCGCCGCGGGCGCCGCCGTGCCCCACAGCACCAGGCCGCACAGCAGCATAGAAAGCATACGCTTCATATCGATCCCTCCATTTCCTTCATCCTCCGCCGGCCAGTGCCGGCAGGGCCTCTCATCCAGATAGACGTTCCCAGGCGCGTGGAAGTTCCTGGATGGCGAGAAAGATCTGCACCGGAACAGGCTGCGGAGACGAAAAAAGGCAGCCGCGGCTGCCTTTCTCCTGCGTTTCGCGGCCCATCATCCTTCCCGTACGCCATATACCTGGGCCAGGCGCAGGGTCTTCGCGGCCCAGCGGTGATGGGTCTGATACTCGTTCATGCGGGTGGCGGCTGCGCTGGCGCACACCAGATGGGGGTCCTGTCCATCCCAGGAGAGGATGCTGCGGGCGTCCTCATAGTCCGCCCGGGAGACTTGGAGCATCTCGTTGACCACCGGGATCTGGGCGGGATGGATGACCGTCTTGCCGATGAAGCCGCTCAGCAGGTCCTGGGCCAGCTCCCTGCGGAGCCCGGTGTCCCACCCCTCGCCTGCATAGAACTCCCACACGGGCCCGGAGACCACGTACTGGGTGGAGAAAGCGGAGGCGATGTCCACCAGCACCGCCGCCACAGGCCGCACGTCATAGATGGTGTCGCATACATGGCGGCGCAGGCCGAAGGCATGGCAGAGGTCATTGCCGCCCACGCGGATGTTGAGGATCCGGTCGGACACGGCCGCCAGCTGCTCCCGCACGGCCGCTAGGCCCTCTTGCCGGGCGACGGGGTCGATCATGGCGGCGGATTCGAAGATGGGCATGTAATAGGGGTCGAGACCGGAGACAGAGCGGATCTCCCCGATCGCCTGGAGATACGCACCGCAGTTGTCCACGAAAAACTTGGGCAGGATGAACCCCGTCAGGATCGGAGCGAAGGGCGCGTACCGGGCGGCCAGCCTGCGCAGCTGGAGAGGGGAGCGGACCCGGATGAAGATATGGGGGAGGTAGAACGCCTGCCGCTGCGCCTGCGCTACGATCTGCCCCAGGATGCCGGCCAGGGCATCCTCTGCCTCGCCCACCGCCTCTTCGCGCACAGTATCCTCCAGGCAGAACGCCAGAGAGAAGGGGCGGGGGAACCGCTCGTGCGTCAGCGCATCGACGATGGGATGATGGGAGTTGGCGGGACAGTAGAGCAGCGCGCCCACGTCATAGCCGGTAATCGTTTCGGACATAGGTGAAGACCCTCTTTTGGACGGGATGACCGCCTGCATGGGACGCGGGCGGCGATGGTGCGATTATAACATAAGAAGGGACCGATGGGAACCAAAAAAGATGGATCCGCTGCATCTGGATCTTGTCGAGATCGCCGGAAAGGATCCGCGCGGCCTTACAGATCTCCCAGTTGAAAGGGACCGGGATCGGTATTATAATAAGGGATAATGACCATGGGATGGAGAAAGCAGCGTGACGATGGTTCGACAAGCACGATTGGAAAAACTCAACGACTTCTTTTCCCCGCTTTCGGCAAGGCGCGAAAAAGGCGTCTTTTTCTGCCGGATCGCCGGCTGCTCCGACGAGGTGACGGCATTCCTCCTGCGCTATTTCGACGCCGCCCGCCGGACGGGCGTCATCATCGACGGGCGCATCCCCAATCCCACGCCGGATAACCTGGCGTATTTCACCGAGATGATGGGGACGGAGTTCCGGCGGGATGCGGCTTTCTTGTCCGAGAAGCTGCGCCGGTGGCTGCCCCGCATGTCGCAGCAGCAGCGGGACGCTGTGGCTGCCGCCATGGATTCTACGTTCCAGGACCTGCTGCGCAGCGGCAAGAATGAAAATATGCTGCGCAATGCCTATACCAAATACATGTGCTGGCTCTACTATCGGTTCGAGCGGATCGTGAACCGCCTGGGCGCAGAGGAGCCGCCGAAGATCCTCTACGACGGGACCGTCAGCCAGTACGAACTGCTGCTGCTGACTGTCCTCAGCCGCGCTGGAGCGGACATCGTGCTGTTGGAGCGGGAAGGCGATGGGGGCTATGCCGCGCTGGATCCCCAGTCGGCGTGGTCCCAATGCTATCAGGCCGGCGGGCTGGGGCAGTTCCCGCCGGACTTCGGCGTGAAGTGGCTCCAGACCAGGCTGGCCCAGGAGGCGGACCGCCAGCGTCTCTACGGCACGCCGCCGTCCGTGCGCGGCTGTACGAACGCGTGGATGCACGAGGCCAGTCTGGGGCAAGTGCTCACGGGCGCCCAGGCCCGGGGCGGCGAGCGGGACGTCTTCTACAACTGCTTCATCGCCCAGTACGGCGCGGAGGACCGCCTCACCTATCCCCGTGAGCTGTTCGCCTTCCATCAGCAGCTCAAGAGCGGGCGGCGCGTGTGCGTGGTCAGCGGCGGGATCCCTGCGCCGACGCCCGAGGAGATCGCCGGCATCCGGCGCAGGAACTACACAGACCCCCAGCAGCTGGCCGCGGACCTGGCCCGGAACCTCCAGTACAGTGCCAATGCCGAGCTCCAGCGCCTCATGGTCAAGAGCTTCTTGGACATCGTGCTGGAAGAGGGCGAGACGCTGGCCGGGAACCTGCCGAAGCTGACGAATCGGGCAGTCTATCTGCTCTGCTGGCTCAAACGGTACCAGGGGACGCTGTTCTCCGGCTGGAAGTTGCCGGAGGTGTCCGTCTTCATCCTCTTCGGCGGGTGTGCCACCGAGGCCGAGGCGCTCTTCCTGCGCATGCTCGCCCGCCTGCCCGTGGACGTGCTGCTCCTCTCGCCGGACCTGGACGCGGGCAGCTGCCTGCAGGACCCGGTGCTGCTGGAGCTGCGTCGCAGCGAGTCCGTCCGGATGGACAGCTTCCCCGAAGAGCGGGGCCAGGGGCGGGTGAGCACGGCGGCCTATCAGGCGGAGCGGGAGCTGGACACACTGCTCTATCAGGATTCCGGCCTGTACCGGGACCGGCAGTACGCCAAGGCGGAGACGGTCACGCTCCAGACCATGTACGAGGAGATCGCCATCCTCTGGGACCAGGAACTCAAATACCGCCCCAGTTTCTCCGTGGTGGACCGGACAGTGACGATGCCCGTGCTGCTGGAGAAGATATGCGGCGTGAAGGATGGGCAGACGGCCGCTTATTGGCAGGAGATCAAGAAGCTGATCACGCCGGACACGCGCGTGATCAGCAAGGTGCCATGGCTCACTTCCCTCTCGCCAAGCCCCATCAAGCCCTATGCCACCCAGCTGCTGCGGAATGGGAAGCTGCTGCGGGACAAGATCAAGGGCCACAGCGCCTATGGGTACGGGATATTGCGCGCGGAGATACAAGACCATCTGCTGGATAAGATCCAGCTGCTGCTGGACCGGCGGACGATCGCCGGGACCTATGAGAACGGCACGGAATACACCGTCCTCTCCACGGCCCTCTCGCTGCCCAAGGATATCCTGCGCATGATCCAGCGCTTCGATTTCACCAAGAAGAACCCCAAGCTCATCTTCATCGACACCACAGAGAAGATCCTCTCGCTGGAGGACAGCATCGCGGCCGCTTTCCTGAACCTGGTGGGGTTCGACATCCTCTTTTTCGTCCCCACCGGGTATCAGTGCATCGAGCGGTATTTCCGTGAGCCCTTCGCCAATGAACACCAGATCGGCGAATACCTGTACGATCTCTCCGTCCCGGACTTGCGCACATTGCAGGAGGGCGGATCGAGTCCGTTCAGGAAATTATTTGGAAGGAGCAACCAGTGATGGCACTCGATTTCACAAGACCCGTGGGGCAGGCCCCCCAGCACGCTTCGCCCGCGCCGGCCGAGGAGCCGGAGAACTATCAGTCGTACGATATCTCCGCCGACCGGCAGGAGATGACCCAGCGCTTGGTGGCCTCGCCCGAGGTGGACGCCCTTGCCAGCCAGATCGCCGTCTATGATCTGGAGTCGATCGTGACCTTCGGCGCCGATGCGGCGGATGAGATATCCAAGTGCTCGGACGTGGTCCTCAACAGCATGAACATGTCTCAGCTGGATGATTCCAGCGTCATGCTCACCACGCTGGCCAAGATCATGGAGAAGTTCGACATCCAGGAGATCAAGGACGACCCGGGCCTGTTCGGCAAGCTCTTTGGGAACCTGCGCAAGCAGCTGGACAAGATCCTGGCCAAGTACCACACCATGGGCGACGAGGTGGACAAGATCTATGTGCAGCTCAAGCAGTATGAGTCTGAGATCAAGCAGTCCAACCGCAAGCTGGAGGAGATGTTCCAGGCCAACGTGAACTATTACCACGAGCTGGTGAAGTATATCCTGGCCGGAGAGCAGGGCTGCCGGGAGCTGGAGGCCTACATCGCCCAGCGGCAGGCCGACATGGAGGCCAGCGGCGACAACTCCATCCAGTTCGAGCTGACCAGCCTGAACCAGGCCCTGATGATGCTGGAGC
>CALXDL010000024.1 GCA_944387055.1 uncultured Oscillospiraceae bacterium | reverse complement strand
AAAAAAGCGCCCGCGATTGCAGGCACCTTTTGGTGGGGGAAGGTGGATTCGAACCACCGAAGCCGAAGGCAACAGATTTACAGTCTGCCCCATTTGACCGCTCTGGAATTCCCCCGTATGGAATTTTGGAGCTGGTGGACGGACTCGAACCCCCGACCTGCTGATTACAAATCAGCTGCTCTACCAACTGAGCTACACCAGCAGTTCCAACAGCAGGGTTTATGATACCAGAAGGCCGCACATTTGTCAACAAGTTTTTTTCTTTTTGCTGTTTTTTTGGAAGGGGGGTCTTCCTTGCGCCATTCCCGCCGCCCGCGGGGACGGGCTGCCCTGCCCAGCCTGCCCTGCACACTGTGCGGACAGATGATCGAACGAGGAGAGGAGTATTGGTATATGAACGGGACTACGATCTGCGTCCGCTGCCTGGCGGACTTTGCCCGGGAGGAGCTGGCGCCCTACCGCCAGATGCGGGGGAGGGAGCTGCGGCCATGACGCTTTTGGAGATGTCCGCCCTCTATGCGGACAGCGCGGCCCGCATCCGATCGCGCCTGGCACAGCTGCGGGCCGCAGCACAGGACGAGACGGATCCGCAGCGGACGGCGGCCCTGGCGCGGCGCATCGCCGCCCTGGAGCCGTCCCTGCAGGAGTGCCGGGAGCTGGCCATGTGGACCGCCCGCTATTACGATGCGGACTATCGCAAGCCGGAGGCCTACGCCATCTGACACCGCCGCCCCCCCGCGGCCATCTTCCCTCTTGTGGTTTCTTGCGCGTTCTCGTATAATCGGATCTGTCAGGGGCCCCATCCGCCCGGTGCGGGCCACATGCCGACACGAGATCGGGAGCGCGCCGCTCCCAGGGAGGGACTGCCATGTTCTATAACACGCTGCACAACCGTTGGCTGCGCCTGGTGGCCTGCGTGGTGGGCGAGCTGATCGCCGCCGCCGCCCTGAACCTGTTCATCGTCCCGCTGGGCCTCTATACCGGGGGCCTGCTGGGCTTCTGCCAGCTGATCCGCACGCTGCTGCAAAGCATGGGCCTGCGCTTCGGCACCTATGACATCGCAGGTATCCTCTATTTCCTGGTCAATATCCCCATCCTGCTGCTGGCCTATAAGCGGCTCGGCAAGGGGCTCGTGATCAAGACCGCCATCTGCACGGTCTCCTATTCCCTGTTCTACAGCGTGATCCCCATCCCCTCCGCCCCTGTCGTGGACGACTATCTGACCGCGTGCCTGCTGGGCGGCATCCTGGCCGGGGCGGGCAGCGGCATCGTGCTGACCTGCGGCGGGAGCGGCGGCGGACTGGACATCGTGGGCCTGTGCCTGAGCAAGCAGGGCAGCTCCTTCACCGTGGGCCGTATCTCCATGGCCTTCAACATCTTCCTGTATTCGGCCTGCCTGCTGCTCTTCTCCCCGGAGGTGGCCATCTATTCCGTGATCTACAACTTTTTCACCTCCACGGTCCTGGACCGGATGCACCAGCAGAACGTCACCGTCCAGGCGCTGATCTTCACCCGGGAGGACGAGGATGTGCTGGCCCACTTCATCATCGACCAACTGGGCCGCAGCGTGACCTATTGGAACGGCGTGGGCGCCTACACCAAGGACGACATCCATGTGCTGTGCGTGTGCCTGTCCAAGTACGAGATCGAGGAGCTGCTCCATGCCGTCCACTCCATCGACCCCCACGCGTTCCTCACCGTCCAAGAGGGCGTGCGGATCGCAGGCAACTTCCCCCGCAGGCTGGAGTGACAGCCGTCATCCAGACGGGCAGAAACGGACCGTGGCACAAGGCCACGGTCCGTTTCGATGTCCGCTGTCCGCACAGAGGGATGCCTCACCGGCGGCGCGGTCCCCGGAACGCGCGCCGGGCGGCGCGGCGCTTCTCCCGCCGTGTCCGCCGCCGCTCCAGGGCGGCCGCGCACCGGTCGAAGAGCCGCTCGAAGCTCATCTGCACCGGCACCACCAGCAGCACCAGCACGATCAGCACCAGCCAGGCCGGGAAGCTCAGGGCCGAGAGGGAGAAGAGCTGGCCGAAGAACACCATGGCCACGAACAGCCCCACCGCCATGCTCACCAGCAGGACCGTGCGCTTGAGGTCCAGAGGCCGGGCAGCGTAATAGATGACGGTCAGCCCGTTGACGGCCATGAGGACGACGCAGATGGTGGACAGCTCCTCCAGCGGCAGGGCGAGGACATAGACGAACAGCTCCGCGAACAAGATCACGATGATGGCCGTCAATCCCCCCGGGAAGGCCCGGCGCAGCACATTTTGCAAAAACTTCCCCCGCACCAGGTCATGGTTGGGCTCCAGCGCCAAAAAGAAGGAGGGCACGCCGATGGTCAGCGCGGAGATCAGCGTGAGCTGGATGGGGATGAAGGGATAGGGGAAATCCGCGAACAGGGTGATGATGGCCAGGAAGAACGAGAGGATGTTCTTCACCAGATACAGCGCCGAGGCCCGCTGGATGTTGTTGATCACCCGCCGCCCCTCCGCCACCACCTTGGGCATGGCGGCGAAGTCACTGTCCAGCAGCACCAGCTGGGCCACCTGGCAGGCGGCGTCCGCGCCGGAGGCCATGGCCACGCCGCAATCCGCGTCCTTGAGGGCCAGCACGTCGTTCACGCCGTCGCCGGTCATGGCCACGGTGTGGCCCTGGCTCTGCAGGGCGCGGACGATCTTGCGCTTCTGCCCCGGGATCACCCGACCGAAGACCGTGTACTGCCGGACGGCCCGGGCGATGTCCTGATCTGTCTGGAGCTCCCGGGCATCCACCCAGACGCCTGCACCGTCGATGCCCGCCTGGGCCGCCACGGCCGAGACCGTCACCGGATCGTCGCCGGAGATGACCTTGACGGCCACCCCCTGGCTGCGGAAATACTCGAAGGTCTTGGGCGCCGCCGGGCGGATGGGATTCTCCAGCACCAGCAGGGCCATGGGCAGCACCAGCCCGTGGAGCCTGCCCTCTTCCGCCCCGTCGCACTGGGCCAGCAGCAGCACCCGGCAGCCCTTCTCGGCAAACGAACGGATGCGCGCATGCAGGGGCTCCACCTCGCTGCCCAGCACGAACTCCGGCGCGCCGATCACGTAGGCGCCCCGGTCCAGGAAGTTCACCGCGCTCCACTTGGTGGCCGAGGTGAAGGGCACCGCGCCCCGGTCCGGCCAGGCGGGACCGCGCGGGAACTTCTCCGCGATGGCCCGGGCCGTGTCGTTATCCGGCTCCAGCACCCGATAGAAGGCACCCAGCGCATCCGCGATGTCTGCCTCGCTCCAGGCGGTGGGGTCCAGGGGGACCACTTCCCGCACCTGCATCTTGGGGCTGGTGATGGTGCCGGTCTTGTCCACGCAGAGCACATCCACCCGGGCCAGGGTCTCGATGGCGTTCATCTCATGGATGAGGGTGCGGTTCTGCGCCAGGCGCACCACGCTCACCGCCAGGGCCACGGAGGTCAGCAGGAACAGCCCCTCCGGGATCATGCCGATGAGGGCGGCCACCGTGGACACCACCGCTTGGCGCACCCCCAGGTCCTGGGTGACATATTGCGTATAGAACAGCGCGGCGCCGATCGGGACGAGGACCACGCCGATGAAACGGATCAGGAAGTCCAGCGAGCGCATCATCTCGCTCTTGCCGGGGCCGGTGTCCTTCTTGGCGGCCAGCGTCAGCTTGGCCGCGTAAGAGTCCGCCCCCACCTGGTCCATCCGCGCCCGGCATTTGCCGGAGATCACGAAGCTGCCGGAGAGGAGCTGGTCCCCAGGCCCTTTGGTGATGGCGTCCGCCTCTCCGGTGATGAGGGACTCGTTCACCTGCACCTGTCCGGTGAGCACCGGTCCATCCGCCGGGATCTGACATCCCGCGGTCAGCTCCACCACGTCCTCCCGCACCAGCTGATCGGCAGGCAGGGCCTCCACCCGCCCGTCTCGGACGGTGGGGATACGGGACCCGGAGAGCAGCGAGAGCTTCTCGATGGTCCGCTTGGAGCGGATCTGCTGGACGATGCCGATGACGGCGTTGGCCGCCACGATGAAGAGGAAGGTCATATCCTTCCAGTCCCCTACCAGCAGCAGGCAGACCGCCAGCACCACGAAGATCAGGTTGAAGTAGGTGAGCAGGTTCTCCCGCACGATCTGCCGGTCAGACTTGGTGGGAGACTCCACGGGGCGGTTGTCCCAGCCCGCTTCCGCCAAAGCCTGGGCCTGGGCGGACGTAAGGCCCTGTGCCGGCGTGGGATGGATCCACGGCAGCTCCCGGCGGGTCTCCTCCGCCTCCGCGCGGTGTCTCATGGGTCTTTTCGTCATGGGTAGGCACCCCTCCTTTCCCGGCGCTCTGTCTGAAACGACAGAGATATTATACCGCGCCCGGCCGCCTTTGTACAGGGCGGCCGGGCGATATCTGTCGGATCAGGCAGGATGGCACGCCGCCGGAAGGATCGGGCGGCCGTCAAATGGGGACGGGTCACAGCAGGACACGCGGCATCGGCTTTTCCATGGAGGAATAGAAAAGCTCGCCGCAAGCGATATGCCGCTTGCGGCGAGCTGGAAGGGACGGTCAAGATCGATATCCCCTCGCGATAAGACAAGACCGCCGCTGTGCGGCGGGCCCAGATCGCGACCCAGCGCAGCGGTTGCGATCTGGAAAGGAGGAGCAGCGGCGTGAGCGCGCTCTGACTTATAAAATAAGTCGGAGCAAGCGATACAAAGCTTGCTCCGACTTGGAAGGGACGGTTAAAATCGATATTTTCAGCTTAAGCCTTGTTCGCAGAAATACCACCCAACGGCCCTTCTGGGCCGCGCCGCTTTTGCAGCGTACAAGCGTTTTGGCCGTAGGCCAAAACCTTGGCGCAGGGGCGGCTTTGCCGACCCCGAGCATTCAAATACCGAAGGGCGGAGGCCGTCTCCGGCGGCCGGAGCCCAAAACGAAAGGACATCCTTTTGGATGTCCTTTCGTTTTGGAGCGGGCAACGAGGCTCGAACTCGCTACCTCCACCTTGGCAAGGTGGCGCTCTACCAGATGAGCTATGCCCGCGAGACAAGGAGTATTTTAGCAGATCGACCGCCCCTTGTCAAGTCTCGGCAGCTAAATTTTTTCCTTCGTCCTCTGGAGGCGCCTCCTCTCCTGCAAGGAGGAACTCGATGAGGCCGGCGGTCTCTTGGTCGGGATAATAATTGACGGTCCATGCCGGCGTCTGTGTCAAGCCCGCTTCCTCCCGGACTTGAGCCACGATCTCCTCCACCCTGGCCCGGCTGTCCTGGCCCCAGTAGCCGATCCGGACCGCCAGCTCCGTCTCGCCTTGGGCCAGGGCATCCGTGAGGAGCGTATGGAGCGCCTCGGTACTGGTGGCGTTCACCACCGCTTGGATCTGATCTGCCGTACGGCGGTAGCCGATCTGGAGGGCGATCTCATGATAGCCCCGCTGGCTGCGGCTGGAAGCGGTGATATACTCCACCGCGTAAGCACCCATCGGCGTCTCCTGCTGGACTTCCAGGGTGGCCTGTTCCAGCGTCTCCGCCACGATCACGTCATCTTCGAAATTATAGAGGCGGATGGTCCCCTGTTCCGTGTGCCGACCGATGAGCAGCAGCAGATCGTTGACGATGTCCTGATAGTTCTCCGCCCGCAGTGTCCCAGCCGCCTCACTCTCCCAGAACTTGCCGGAGTGTGGCTCCACACTGCTGTAGGTCCGCTCCAGGTACGATGCGCATCCTGTCAGCAGCAGACAGGCGCAAAGCGAGACGGCGATGCCGCGCATGCTCATCGGCGCACCTCCCTTCCGGTGTCTCAGAGTCCCAGGTCCTCGTCGATGAGGAGGACCTCTGTCTCCATGTCCATCATGGGGCCCCACAGCGTCACCATCGCCCGGCACACCCGCTCCGGGCTCTTGCAGTCATAGCAGCGGTCCTGCTTACGGGCGCAGGGCGTCTTCGCGCCCAGCTGGAAGGCCCGCTGCGGCGCTGCCACGTTGCGCGCCCGCCAGACCGCCTCGTCATAGGTGGCGGTCAGTTTGTTGCGCCCCACCACTAAGTAGACCTTTTGATGCCCGAAGAGCGTGCCGGCCACGCGGTTGCCCACCCCGTCGATGTTCACCATCTCTCCCGTCTCCGCCAGGGCGTTCACCGAGCTGAGGTATACGTCCGCCTGCATGGCCGCCAGGCGCTCCTGCGGCCCCCCCACCCAGTGCCAATGGACCGTGTTGTGGGAGGCGAGCTTTTCATACACGCCCATGGTCTTGAGCGTCGCGGAGCCGCCGAAGCCCACGCTGGCCCCATCGATGCTCGCGTCCAGATAGGCCGCCGCCTCCGCCGCCGTGGCAAAGGTCCGGACAGTATAGCCCCGGTCCCGCAGGTTCTTTTCCACTTTCGTCAGATCGCTCATCGCAAAGTCCCTCCTTATCTTCTTCAGCCCGCTCATTCCAGCAGGCCGATCTGCCGCTCTTCAGCGTCCTCTTCCCGCACCAGCGCGCCCGCCGCGGGGATCGCCCGGACCCGGTAGCGGCTCTGGTTGGAGATGGACGTCTCCTCCAGGGCCTTCACCGCTTCCAAGCGGTACTTGGGCTTGAGGTTCATCACGGCCACGCCCTGTGTGGTGCGGGTGGTCTTGGGCGCGAGCAGAGCCGTATGGAAGATGAGACAGCGAGGCTCCGTGGAGTAGACCGCCAGCTCGCAGTCCTCATCGATGCGGCGGATGCACACCAGCGGCGCCTTGTCCGCGTATGCGCCGGTGAGCTTGCGCCGGTTGGACGTGGTCCGATAGGACGAGAGGGCCACGCGGGCGGCCTTGCCGTTTTCGAAGAAGAACAGCAGCGCCCCGGAATAGTCCCCGGGCAAGACCGCATAGAGGACGTTCTCGCCCGCGTCCATGCCCAGCTTCGCGGGCAGGTAGTCCCCCAGGAGACTGGCCTTGGTGTCCTCGAACTCGCTCAGGCGGGTCTTGTACACCTGACAGCGGTCTGTGAAGAACATGATCTCCGCGCCGCTGGTGGTCTCGAAGGTCTGGCGCAGGCTGTCTCCGTCCTTATACTTCTGCTCCCCGCTCATCCGCAGAGAGGCCGGGGTGATCTTCTTGAAGTATCCCTCCCGGGACAAGAACACGCTGACGGGATATTCCGTCACGTCCTCCTCTTCCCGATATTCCTCCACCTCGTGTCCGTAGACGATCGCCGTGCGGCGCGGCTCGCCGTATTTCTTGGCCACCTCTTCCAGCTCGTCGATGATGAGCTGCTTGACCCGGCGCGGATCGTCCAGGATATCCTGCAAGTCCGCGATCTCCTCCTCCAGGTCGGCCGTCTCCTGGACCCGCTTGAGGATGTATTCCTGGTTGATGTTGCGCAGCTTGATCTCCGCCACGAACTCCGCCTGGACCTGGTCGATGCCAAAGCCGATCATCAGGTTGGGGATGACCTCCGCTTCCTCCTTTGTCTCCCGGATGATCCGGATGGCCTTGTCGATATCCAGGAGGATCCGCTTGAGACCTTTGAGGAGGTGGAGCTTGTCCTTGCGCTTGTTCAGGACGAAATACACGCGCCGGCGCACGGACTCGGTCCGCCAGGCAGTCCATTCCTCCAGGATCTGCCGGACGCCCAGCACCTTCGGCATCCCCGCGATGAGCACGTTGAAATTGCAGGCGAACGTGTCCTCCAGGGGCGTGAGCTTGAAGAGCTTGGTCATCAGCTTGTCCGGATCCACGCCCCGTTTGAGGTCGATGGCCAGCTTGAGGCCAGAGAGGTCCGTCTCATCCCGCATGTCCGCGATCTCTTTGGCCTTCCCTGTCTTGATGAGTTCCGCCACCTTGTCCAAGATCGCCTCCACCGTGGTGGAATAGGGGATCTCGTAGATCTCGATCAAGTTCTCCTCTTTCACATAGCGGTAACGGGCGCGGACACGGACGCTGCCCCGCCCGCTGTCGTAGATGCTGCGGAGCGTGTCTGGGTCGCAGATCAATTCGCCGCCAGTCGGGAAGTCCGGCGCCAGCAGGGTCTCTGTCAGATCACAGGAGGGGTCCTTCAGATAGGCCACCGTGGTCTGGCAGACCTCTTTGAGGGCGAACCCGCAGAACTGCGAGGCCATGCCCACGGCGATGCCGCTGTTGGCGGAGACCAGGATGTTCGGGAAGGTGGTGGGCAGCAGCACCGGCTCCTTCATGGTGTTGTCATAGTTGTCCGCGAAGTCGACCGTGTCGCTGTCGATGTCCCGGAAGAGCTCGGCGCAGATGGGCGTGAGCTTGGCCTCCGTATACCGGGGGGCGGCGCAGGACATGTCTCGGGAATAGCACTTGCCGAAGTTGCCCTTGGAATCCACGAAGGGCGTCAGCAGCGCACCGTAGCCCTTGGAGAGACGGACCATGGTATCATAGATGGCGGCGTCGCCGTGGGGGTTCAGGCGCATGGTCTGCCCCACGATGTTGGCGGACTTGGTCCGGGCGCCGGTCAGCAGGCCCATCTTATACATGGTGTAGAGCAGCTTGCGGTGAGAGGGCTTGAACCCATCGATCTCCGGGATGGCCCGGGAGACGATGACGCTCATGGCATAGGGCATGTAGTTGGTCTCCAGCGTGTCTGTGATGGACTGCTCCACCACCGCCGCGTGGAGGCCCAGGACATTGGGGTTCGTCGCTTTGTGCCGGTTTTCCTCCGGCTGCTTCTTCTTTGGCATAACAGTTCGTTGTTCCTTCGTTCCTTAAGATCACCGCCCGAGGGCGGTCCATGGTGTCGGATGGGCTGCGACCAGCGATGGTGGGCACCGTCCAGGGGGCTCCCTCCGGGACTGTGTTTCGAGTCCGCCAGCCGCAGCCTTCAAGATCGTTCTTATAAGTCCCCCGCCAGAAGGGACAGGACGCTCGGCGCTAGGAGCGAGCTCGAGAGGAGCGATACGCTTCCCCCCGCCGCCTTTTCCGTGCTGCCGGGTGGGACCTTGCAAGCCATCCCACCGCCGCAGCGCCTTCGTCAAACAGAGGCCCCGATCTGCTCTGCGCTCAGGCCAGAGATCCCTATGACGCCGCGGGCGAACAGTGTATCATCGAAGATCGGCGCGATGGCCTCTTGCTCCATCATCAGCACAAAGAGCTGTCCTCTCTCCGTCTCCCAGACATCCTGTCCTGTGTATCCCGTCCCAGACCACCAGCCATAGCCATCCAGATAATTTTCATAAGCGCTCTCCCAGGAGGAGAACGTCTCCTGCAGCCGCTTTGCCGCCGGCTCCAAGAGCGCCAGCGCCTCTGGATAAGTAACGTATCCGGCCTCATAGCCGAACTGTGCCAGGTTACTTATCCGGAAGAGGTCCCAGCAGAGGATGCCCCTCTCGCCCCACTTTTCATAGAGAGCCGCCGTGTAGGCATCTGCGTCTGCGCTGCCGGCCAGTTTCAAAAACGCAGCGTTATGTCCACTCTCTGTCATAGCCGCGATGGTCGAGATCAAAGAGGCCCGGTCTTGTATCCCCCAGCTCTCCGAGAGGGTCTTTCGAGCGGACTGGGCCACCGGTACGGTCTCATAGCCCATCAGGGCCACGGCGCCGCGCGCTCGGCCAAAATGCGTGGGGGCTGTGAACGCCACCGCCGGGATCATCGCTCCCATGGGCAGCGCCCACTGTTCCAGGTTGGAATCTTTGGCGGCGCTCTTGTCCTCTTCGATCATGACAGAGCGCAGTTCCGCGTTCCACTCCACGGTCTGTCCAAAAAATTCGGCCACATAACGCACTGGCACGATCGTCCGTCCATCCTTTATATATGTCTCCGCATCCAGCGGGACGGCCGTCCCGTTCACATAGGCCAGCTTTTTCCCAACGGGAAGCAAGACCTCTGTCCCCGCGCGCACCAGCCGGGCGGCATTCGCCTGGGCGTCCCAGCTCACATCCGCTCCCAGGTATTCCGCCACAAGGCGGATCGGGGCCATGGTCCTGCCGTTTTCGATAAAGAGCTCCACATCATCCGGCCGCACTTTGACATTGTCGATCCGCAGCTCTACCCTGTTGAAGTAGCTCTCCACAGCCTGCGCCAGCATGGCCCGCTCATCGGCGGTGACCACGTCCATCAGCGGCGTATCCAGGAATTCCTCCAGGGTCATGTCCCAATCCTCGAGTTTTCCGCCCAACCCTTGTCCCAGCTGCCTCGTGGGCTC
Source organism: uncultured Oscillospiraceae bacterium (assembly GCA_944387055.1). GTDB lineage: Bacteria > Bacillota > Clostridia > Oscillospirales > Oscillospiraceae > Oscillibacter. Next base: position 54,193 of record CALXDL010000024.1, on the reverse strand, counting down.
CCGGTAGTACTGTTGCAGGACCATCGCCCGCCAAAACCACAAGTCTACCAGGGCCTTTTCTTCGCTGTCCAGCTCACTGTCCGAAATAAACTGAAAGGCAAGGCGTCCCTCGTAATAGGCCTTCCGGTCGGTCCCATTGGCGGCACAGCGGAGAAGGATCAGCCCTTTTTCAAAGTACGCCCCCGGAGAGGTCCCGATGGACAACGCCTCATCAGCGGGCATGGATCCGCCTGCCTCCGCGTCCGCCCGGGCCTGGAGGACCTTCTTCCAGTTCTCTTCCTCATAGACCGGGTCGTCCGCAAAGACGACGTATTCCTGTGCGTCCACCCAGTCGGGAGGTGTCGGCTCCACGTCCGCCGCCTGGGCAGGCAAAGCCACTGTGCTCAAGACCATCGCCAGAGAGAGTATAAATGTCAGCATCCGTTTCATCGTCAATGAACCTCCTCTGCATACAAAAGTCCGGCCTTATTTATTGGGATATCTGGAGAGTATCGTGTCCCTCCCACTTCGTTAGGCCCTGCGTCGCATCTACTGCCATCGATCGTTCGCGCCCGTTTTCCGCGATGTGGCTCGCCGGCTCCGCTTTCCAGAGCAGTCCGGCGGCAGGGATCTCACACGCGCTCTCGCGCGGCTCCCTCGCTCCGCTCGGTCCCAGGACCACATCGCGCTGCCCCGGTGACCGGCCACACCTCTTACGAGATATCCGCCATCTCCAGATATTTGTATCCGTTTTCCGCGATGTGGTCCTTCCGCCCCTGGAGATCGTCTCCCAGCAGGAGGTCGAAGACCGCCGCTGTGCGCTCCGCATCCTCCGGCATCACCCGGATGAGCCGGCGGGTGGCCGGGTTCATGGTGGTCAGCCACATCATGTCCGGGTCGTTCTCACCCAGGCCCTTGGAGCGGTCGATCTTATACTTTTCCCCCTCCAGCTCTTTGACGATGTCGTTCTTCTCCTTGTCAGAATATGCGAACCAGGTCTTCCCACCGCAGTCGATCTGGAACAATGGCGTCTCTGCTATATAGACGTATCCCTCGCGGATGAGAGTGGGCGTCAGCCGGTAGAGCATGGTGAGGATCAGCGTGCGGATCTGGAACCCATCCACATCGCCATCGGTGCAGATGACCACCTTGCTCCACCGGAGGTTGTTCAGGTCGAAGGGGACAGCGTTCTTCACATGTTTGTTCTGGACCTCCACGCCGCATCCCAGGACTTTGATGAGGTCTGTGATGATCTCGCTCTTGAAGATGCGGGCATAGTCCGCCTTCAGGCAGTTGAGGATCTTGCCTCGGACGGGCATGATGCCCTGATACTCCGCGTCCCGGCTCAGCTTCACGCTGCCGAGGGCGCTGTCGCCCTCCACGATGTAGATCTCCCGCTTTTCGGGATCCTTGGACCGGCAATCCACGAATTTCTGGATCCGGTTGGCGATATCCACGCTGCCGGAGAGCTTCTTCTTCACGTTCAGGCGGGCTTCTTCTGCCTTCTCCCGGCTGCGCTTGTTCAGCAGTACTTGCTCTGCGATCTTCTCCGCGTCGAACGGGTTCTCGATGAAATAGATCTCCAGGTTGGACCGGAGGAACTCCGTCATGGCCTCCTGGATGAACTTATTGGTGATCGCCTTCTTCGTCTGGTTCTCGTAGCTGGTCTGGGTCGAGAAGTTGTTGGTCACCAGGACCAGGCAGTCCTCGATGTCCGCCCAGGTGATCTTGCTCTCGTTCTTTTGATACTTGCCCTGGTCCCGGAGATATTTGTCCACCGCAGAGACGAAAGCAGACTTGGCCGCCTTCTCCGGACTGCCGCCGTGTTCCAGCCAGGAGGAGTTATGATAATGCTCCACCACGTTCACCTGGTTGGAGAAGCAGCAGGCAGCAGAGAGCTTCACCTTATACTCCGGCTTGTCCGCCCGATCCCGGCCGCGGCGTTCCGCCTGCCAGAAGACCGGAGCGGTCAGTGCCCCATCGCCCGCCAGCTCCTTCACATAGTCCACGATGCCATCTTGGTAGAGGGATATCGTCTCTTCGAACTGGCCCGGCGCTGTCTCATTGCGGAAGCGGAACGTGATCCCGGCGTTCACCACTGCCTGACGCTTCATGACGTCGATGAAATAGTCCGCCGGGATGGCGATGTCCGTGAATACGTCCAGATCCGGCAGCCACCGGGTCCGGGTGCCGGTCTTCTTGGCCTGGCTCTTGGGAAGGGGCGTCTTTTGCAGCTCACCCACGATCTCGCCCCGCTCGAAATGGAGGCGGTATTCATACCCGTCCCGCCAGACAGTGACATCCATATAAGCCGAGGCGTATTGGGTGGCGCAGGCACCAAGACCATTGAGCCCTAGAGAGTACTCGTAGTTGTCCCCGGTCACGTTGTCATATTTCCCCCCGGCGTACAGCTCACAGTACACCAGCTCCCAGTTGTATCGCTGCTCTTTCTCGTTCCAGTCCACCGGGCAGCCCCGTCCCGCGTCTTCCACCTCGATGGAGCGGTCTGCGTACCGGGTGACGGTGATGCTCCGTCCATGGCCTTCCCGGGCCTCGTCGATGGAATTGGACAATATCTCGAACACCGCGTGTTCACAGCCGTCCAGACCGTCTGAGCCGAAAATGACACCGGGCCGTTTCCGGACCCGGTCCGCGCCCTTCAGGGACGAGATGCTGTCATTGCCATAATCATTCTTCTTCGTGGTCATCAAGTTCCTCCAACAGGCAGAAACTGCCCTAAGATCATGTATTTATTGTAGCACACCCTCCACGGCCCTTTCAAGTACCCGGCAAAATGCGGGGGCCTTCTCGGCTTTTCCGGCCCTTTACACAGATTTCCCGCAAAAGGTTATTGCGTAAAATTTCGCATAATTTGTCCGTCACCCCGGTCAGTCATTCATTTCGCAGGGTTTTGCACATTCTCCACAGAGTTTTCAACACCGTTATGTAAACTCTATGTCTCTCCAAAAAATGCGCGCTCTGTCCATCGCTGTCCGGTAGCCTCTCTTCTCCCTGTATACCGGCAGCAAACGTCCGTCATCCGCGCGGAAAGCGGCGCCGGAGCGTTGGCCCGGCGCCGCTTTCCATATCCGTACAGGACGCGCCGCGCCCCTTACACCATAGAGGATATCTGGAGGATCGCTCCGTAAAGGACGCTCGCCAACGTGCCGAACACGATGACCGGTCCCGCCACCAGGAACATCTTGGCAGCCATGCCAGTGACGAAGCCCTCGCTCCGGAAGTCGATGGCCGGAGAGACCACTGCGTTAGCGAAGCCCGTGATGGGCACCAAGGTGCCCGCACCGCCGAAGCGCGCGATCTTGTTATAGAAGTTCAGCCCCGTCAGCAGTGCCGAGAGGAACACCAAGGTACAGGAAGTGGCGGTGCCCGCGTCTTCCTGACGCAGCCCGGCCGCCAGCCAGCCGTTCTCGATCGCCTGGCCCAGGACGCAGATCAGTCCGCCGACGAGGAACGCCAGCGCCGTGTCCTTGCCGATGGGAGACTTTTTCGCCCGTTTCTGCACATAGTTCTGATACTCTTGGGGAGACATGTCCATGGAGAGGCCCTCTTTCCTTCGATGTTTGCCCTTAGGTTCCCCGTCAGTGGCCGGGTCTATACGCTCTTGCGTTCAAAGGACAGATCCGGTACACTGATGGGGAATCTGCGGAGCATCGGGAGGACCCTGTTATGAAAGCTGCTGCCAAGCCCCTGGGACTGTATGTCCACATCCCCTTCTGCAAGCGCAAATGCGCGTATTGCGATTTCTATTCCCTGGCTGGTCAGGAAGGCCGGATGGATGCCTATACCGCCGCGCTCTGCGCCCATCTGGCAGAGACGGCGCCCTTTGCCGCCGGCCACTTGGTGGATACCGTGTACTTCGGCGGCGGCACGCCTACCTATCTGGGTGCGAAGCGGCTGGCGGAGATCCTCAAAGTCATCAAGAAGCGCTATCATCTGGCCAAGGACGCAGAGATCACCCTGGAGGCCAACCCCGATTCCGCGGCGGACCCGAAAGCGCTCAGGTCCTTGCGCAAGGCGGGGTTCGATCGGATCTCTCTGGGGATGCAGTCTGCCTGCGATACTCAGCTGCAGGCCATCGGCCGCCTCCACACGGCCAGCCAGACGGTCGCCGCCGTGGAAGCCGCCCGCAAGGCCAAGTTCCAAAACCTCTCTCTGGACCTGATCTACGGCCTGCCGGGCCAGACTTTGGAGCAGTGGCGTCTCGATCTCTCCGCCGCCGTGGCATTGGAGCCGGAGCATCTGAGCTGTTACGGTCTGAAAGTGGAGGAGGGCACCCCCTTCTACTCCCGGCGGGAGACATTGGACTTGCCCGGGGACGATCTCCAGGCAGACATGTATCTCTGGACCGTGGACTTCCTCCAGGAGCAAGGATATGTCCAATATGAGATCTCCAATTTCGCCAAGCCCGGCTTCGCGTCCCGCCACAACTTGAAATACTGGACGCTCCAGGAATATGCGGGGTTCGGCCCCGGTGCCCACTCAGACTTCGGCGGCGTGCGGTACGCCTATGCCCGCGACTTGGAGGGATATATCCAGGGCGTGGCGGGCCACATGCCCATGCTCTCGGAGAGCGAGCGGATCCCTCCTCTGGATCGGGACACAGAGTGGGTGATGCTGAGCCTGCGGACGGCACAGGGGCTGGACCTACGGACGTTCGAGTCCCGGTTCCGTCGCCGCGCGCGCTGTTTCCTGCCGTTCCTGGAGTCCTGCAGGCAGGCGGGCTATGCTGTGGAGGAGGAGCCCGGCCGCTGGCATCTGACTCCGCGGGGCTTCCTGGTGTCCAACCAGATCATCGGCGGGCTCCTGGATGCCCTGGCAGAGGACAAGCGCCGCCGGGCAGAGGCGACGGCCCGGGGCGACTTCCGGGTGGATCTGGACTGAGAGGACCAGTGGAGGCCATCCCGTCCGGTATAGGCTGATCTGCCTGTGCCGGATGAGATGGCCTCTCTTTTCACCGCTCTATGGTGATGGCGTTCACGGGGCAGCCGTTTGCGGCATCGCAGACGCGGCTCTCATGCCCCGGGACCGGCTGTCCGCATACCTTGGACCACTTCCCCACGATCTGGAACACCTCCGGCGCCGCGAACGCGCACATGCCGCAGCCGATGCAGCGGCTCTCATCCACCTGGATCCTCATCGCTCCTTCCCCTCCCATCCGCTGTGGCCGGATGATCCGGCACACGTTCTCTGCTTTCGTGTTTCTCATTTTTGTATATTGTACCTCGATCCCATCCCCCGTGCCAATCTTTTTTGTGCGAACTTTTTTGCCGTCCGATCCGTCTATCTTTCGGCAGGGCGATCTCTCATCGTGGATAAATTTGTTTCCCTTATGGGATTTACTTTACGCGGCCTTTGTGCTATCCTGGAGCATATTATGTAGACTGCTCAGCTCGATCTTTGGAGGCGAACATGAAACACATCTTCCGCAAGACTCTCTCTCTGATGACCGCATTGGTCTTGGCCGGCTCCCTGGCCCTGCCCGCCGCTGCGTCGGACGCGTTGGGCGAGGACCTGACCGCGACGGATACGCTGCTCAACCAGGAGACCGCGCTCTCCACCAATGTTTTCTGGAGCTCAGCCTATTCCGACCTGCGTACGGAGAACCTGATCACCTACGTCCCAAATGAGGACGTGACGCCCATCGTCACCTATGGCAGCGTCCTCACAGACCGCTCCACCGTCTCCTCCACGGCGCGTGCCCTGGAATCGCAGGGCTATCGAGTGGTGGCCGGTATGAACGGTGACTTCTACAACGTGGGGACCGGTCTGCCCATCGGTCTCGTGATCTCCGAGGGCGAGCTCATCTCCAGTGACGGAGGATATTATGCCATCGGCTTCCGCGCAGATGGGACGGCGGTCCTGGGCCGGCCCACCGTGCGCGTCACGGCAGACCTGGGTTACACCCTGCTGGATGAATACGAGGTCCCCACTCAGGTGATCCGCCAGCTCACCGGCGTCAACAAGGCCCGCGTGTCCACTGGCGGCATCTATCTCTATACATACGCATTCAATTCCCGGCATACCACCGGCAACACCGAGCCGGGCGTCGATGTGATCTGCAACATCCTGGATGGGTCCCTCTCCATCGGCGGAGAGCTGACCGTGGAAGTGGCCGAGGTCCGTGAGGCTTCTTCCGCCACCTCCATCGGGCCGGATCAGGTGGTGCTCTCCGTGAACCTCCAATCCAATGACTACTATGTCAACGCTCTGCGCAACGTCCCCGTGGGCTCTGTGATCCGCCTGAGCACCACCGCTTCCAGCGATGAGTGGAACGATGTGGAATATGCTGTCGGCGCCCTGTACTCCCTGGTGGAGGATGGCGCCGTGGTCTCCGGCCTCTCCAACAGCGCCAGTCCCCGCACCGCTGTGGGACAGAAGGCTGATGGCACATTGATCTTCTACACCATCGACGGCCGCCAGTCCGGCCACTCCATCGGCGCTTCGCTGTCCCAGGTGGCGCAGCGGCTCATCGAGCTGGGCTGTGAGACGGCCCTGTGCCTGGACGGCGGCGGCTCTACCACCATGACCGTCACCGCGCCCGACTCCACCACAGCTCAGACGATCAACACGCCTTCTGACGGCAGTGAGCGGGCGGTCAGCAACCAGATCTTCCTGGTGGCGGACAGCGAGCCCTCCGGCCGTCTGAGCCACTTCTACGTCCAGGCGGACGAGCCGTATGTCCTGGCCGGCAGCCAGGTGGAGATCTCCGCCGCCGCGGTGGACACCAACTACATCCCCATGGACGAGGACTATGACTACGACCTGGAGGCCTCCGACGGGGAACTGGACGGCAATATCCTCACCACCCCGAAACGGGGCGGTGAGATCACCGTCACCGCCTCCAGCGGCCGCAGCGAGGGCTCCACCACCGTCTACGTCATTGAGGATCCCACGGACGTGGTCATCCGGGATAGCAACGGCACTGCTCTCACCACGCTGAATACGGTGGTCGGCACCACCACCCAGCTCACCGCCACCGCCGCCTACAACCACATCTCCCTGAAGGCGGATCCGGAGGCCTTCACCTGGGAGGTCTCCGGTGACATCGGTACAGTGGATGAACACGGTCTCTTCACCGCCTCTGCCGCCGGCACCGGCACCATCACCGCGACCGCCGGTCGGATGAGCGCCTCCGTCTCCGTCACCGTCAGCAGCAGCGGCACCGTCTCCGCCGGCGGCATCATGGAGGTGGAGTCCTTTGAGGGCAGCACCACCATCTTCCGGGGCAGCGGCAACAACATGGATTTCAGCCTGGATCATAGCGCCGACACCGTGCGGATGGGCAGCGGCTCTGCCAGGGTGGATTACACTCTTACCGAGACCGGCGCCTCCCAGGGTGCCTACACCGCCGAGTGGCGGGCCTCCAATAGCACCGATATCGACCTTGATACCTACACCGCCCTGCATATATGGGTCTACGGCGACGGCTCCGGCAACCAGTTGTACCTGCTGTACAGCAACGGCACCAAGGGCTATCTCGGGCAGCTTGTTACCACGCTGGATTTCACGGGTTGGAACCAGGTGACCGTTCCTCTTTCCTCGGAATACTTTGCGATCCAGGGCCTGTTGGTCCAGGCTCCCGCCACTTGGACTGAGGCCGGCACTGCGTATGGTGACACGCCCCGCTCCGGCACCATCTACATCGACCACATCACCGCCACTGTATCCGGCACACCGGATACCCAGGTGCCCGTGGTCACCGCCGCCCTCGGCAGTGATGGCTTCAGCGTCACCGGCACAGTATCTGACGCGGTAGACGGCGTCCTGCCGGTCTCCTCTGTCTCCGTGACAGTGGATGGAAAAGCCCAGGACTTCTCCTACAGCGCTTCCACCGGCGCCGTATCTGTCACTGTCCCGTCGGATGGTGCCGCTCACCGCATCACCGTCACCGCCAAAGATACCTCCGGCAACATCGGGCGCAGCTCTGTAGATGTGCCTGCGGCTGACGGGACCGCCCATATGTTCAATGATATCGACGACTATTGGGCGGCGGCCTATGTGGACTTCCTCTACACCTCCGGCATCACCACCGGCTATGATGACGGCTCCTTCCGCCCTGACCAGAACATCACCCGGGCGCAGTTCTCCGTGATGCTCTACCGCTATCTGGGATTGGACGAGAGCCAGTACGCTTCTGTGGTCCTCCCCTTCGCCGATCTTTCCTCCATCCCGGACTACGCTCTGCCTGCGATCCGGGCGCTCTACACCGAAGGCATCGTCAATGGCTCTACCGGGGCGGATGGACAGCTCTATTTCTCGCCTTATTCCAGTTTGACCCGGGCGCAGGCGACCACCATGATCGGCCGCACGCAGGAGAAGGGCTATGCCACCACGGCCCTGCAGTTCACAGATACGGCCTCCATCCCCGCCTATGCCACCTATTATATCCAGACCATGGTGGCCCAGGGCGTCATCGGCGGCTATACGGATGGTTCGTTCCGTCCCAATGCCAGTATCACGCGTGGTCAGATGGCCAAGATCCTCTATACGCTGCTCTGATCCTCATTCCTCCGGCAGCTGTGGCTGCCGGGGGAATGGTCTTTTTTTCGGAAAGTTTTTGCCGCGCCGGTGCGATCTACCATTGCATTCTGACAAGAGACGTGGTATGATATTGTTTGTTTATACGGCCGATTGGCCGGGAAAGGGATCGTGGATCGAGCGTGGACGAGCCTCCGTTGCCCACTGATACATATCGTCAAAAGGACAGTCTGGCCCCCAAGGGGGCAGACTGTCCTTTCGTCGTTCCCTTTCTAAATTTTTGTTGATGGATCTAAGGAGTGATATGCCCATTATGGACAGTTCCAGTATCGCCATGATCGTCGTGCTCATGGTCCTGATCTGCTTTTCCGCCTATTTTTCCGCTACAGAGACCGCATTTTCCAGCCTGAACAAGATCCGCCTCAAGAACCGGGCCGAGAGTGGTGACACACGGGCGGCCACGACGCTGGCCATCTCAGAAGAATATGACCGCCTGCTCTCCACCCTGCTCATCGGCAACAACATCGTCAACATCACCGCCTCCACCATCGGTGCGGTGCTGTTCACTAAGCTGGTGGGCGAGGGATATGGCCCTACGGTCTCCACAGTCGTCCTGACCGTCGTCATCCTCATTTTCGGAGAGATCTCTCCCAAGAGCATCGCAAAGGAGTCGCCGGAGAAGTTCGCGATGTGGGCCACGCCTCTGCTGCAGTTCTTCTTGGCCATCCTGCGCCCGCTGAACTTCCTCTTTTCCCAGTGGAAGCGGCTCTTGGACCACATCATCCGGCCTGCTGAGGATGCCGGGATCACTGAGGAAGAGCTCATCACCATGGTCTCCGAGGCGGAGAACGAGGGCGGTCTGGATCAGCACGAGAGCCAGCTCATCCGCTCTGCCATCGAATTCGCCGACTTAGAAGCCGGCGACATCTTGACGCCCCGCGTAGATATCGTGGCGGTGGAGGACTCTGCCTCTATGGACGAGATCGCCGCCACTTTCGCGGAGAGCGGGTATTCCCGGCTCCCGGTCTATCACAAAGATGTGGATGATATCGTTGGCGTCATCCACGAGAAGGATTTCCACGCCGCCCGCTATCGGGGCCAAGCGGACATCTCTGGGTGCATCGCCCCTGTCCACTATACCACTGCCAACGCGGACCTTGGCCTCCTGCTGCGGACGCTGCAAAAGAAAAAGGCCCACATGGCGATCGTCGTGGATGAATACGGCGGTACAGAGGGGCTTTTGACTTTGGAGGACATCCTGGAAGAGCTGGTGGGCGAGATCTGGGACGAGCACGACGAGGTGGTAGAGACGTTCCGCAGGCAGAGCGACGGCAGTTATCTCGTCTCTGCCAGCGCGGATCTATCTGACCTCTACGATCTGTTCGCGATCAAGGGCGACTGTGATGCCAGCACGGTCTCCGGCTGGGTCATCGACCAGCTGGGCCGCCTGCCTCAGGTGGGGGATCGTTTCCAGGCCGAGGGTCTGGACGTCACAGTGACGCAGGTGGACCACCGCCGGGTGGTGGAAGTCCATGTCGCGCAGCTGTGTGCAGACTCCGTCCCAGCCCAGCCGGCTCTTTGATCCACTCCCAGCCCAAGGAGCGTTCCCGATGGATATCTACACGACGGGCCAATGGGTCTTATTGTTCTTCTTCTATTGTTTCTGCGGTTGGGTGTGGGAGAGCTGCTATGTCTCCCTTCGCCAGCGGCATTGGGTGAACCGCGGCTTCCTCCAGGGCCCTTTGCTGCCCATCTATGGCTCCGGCGCCATCATCATCCTCTTTGTCACCATCCCCGTAGCGCAGGAGCTCCCTCTGGTGTTCCTGCTGGGCATGCTCGCTGCCACGGCATTGGAATATGCCACCGGCGCCGTGATGGAGCGGCTGTTCAAAGTCCGCTATTGGGACTATTCCAAGCAGCCCCTCAATCTCAATGGATACATCTGTTTCACCAGCTCTGTGGCCTGGGGCTTTTTCTCCATCCTGCTGGTGCGTTTCCTCCATCCGCCGGTGGCACGGCTGCTCCAGCGCGTCCCGGACTTTTTGGTGGATCCGATGGCCCTGGTCCTGACGGTGGCCTTCACCGTAGATGTGGTCCGTTCTGTCCAGGCGGCCATGGACCTCAAAGAAGTCCTCACCAAGCTCACGGAAGAGAACGAGGATCTGCGCCGGTTGGCCAAGCGGGCGGAGGTGTTCTCTGCCTTTGCCGAGGAAGACCTGCGCAGGTTCCGGGAGCGGACCGCCTTGGAGAAGCTCCTCCTCCAGGAGCGCATCGAAGCCGGCCGCCAGCATGACCGTGCGGTCCGTGCTCAGCGGACCCACAAGCGCCAGGAAGCGCTGGAGCGCTCTTTGCGCCGCCGCACCGCTGCCAAGCTGGAGGTCCTCCACACCATCGCTCACGCTCTGGAGCGGTGTCAGGAGCGTCTAGAGGACGCCAAGGATCTGAGCGAGGCGTCTCTGGCGCAGCGGCGGGCTGAGATCGCCGAAGCGCTGGACCGGCTCCGCGACCGGGAAGCTGCTATCCGCGCCCGCACATCGCGGACTTACCGCCGCTCACTGCGGATCCTGCGGGGCAATCCCTCTGCCAAGGCCCGCACCTTCTCCGAGGCGATGGATGCTCTGCGGAAACTGGATGATCCCCGTTGAAGCGGGTCTGGTCAGCTATCAAAAAATGGTCCCCAAAGGCCCATGGCCTTTGGGGACCAAACATTTTCTCACAGCTCCTCTTTCGTTGGATACTGCCCGGGCCATCGCATCGGACGCCCGAGAAGGACGCTCCAACACCTCTGTCTGCCGCTGCGGTCCAGGGATCTCTGGTCCCTGGAGACCCCTGCTTTCAGGCGGGCAGGCGCTCTATATCCGCTTCGTCCTCCTCGAAGTCCAGCACGCGGCCGATCGTCCAGCGGTAGACTAGGATGGTCACCAGCGGCCCCAGCACATCGGATACCGGCTCCACAAAGAATACGGCCCTGGCCGGGAAGACCCGCGGGATGAGGAACAGTGCCGCGAAGTATACCAGCTTGCGCCAAAAGGACAGCGGCAGGGACAAACGCACCTGTCCCATACCGGTGAAGCCGTCTACCAAAGCGTATTGGACGCCCAAGGGGATGATGGCGAGCGTGGAGACCTTGATGGCGGCGAACGCCTCTGCCGCCAAGTCCGGCTCTGCTGTGAAGAGGCGGACGAACAGTGGTCCTGCCAGGCGTGAGAGCACGAACAGCACAGTCACATAGCCGACACACATCCGCACGATCTGTTTTTGAGCCTCCAGGATGCGGTCTCGCCGGCGGGCACCGTAATTGAAGGCCAAGATCGTCTGCGTCCCGCAGGAGATGCCGCTCAGCGGCATCGTGACCACCAGCATGAAGCTCTGGACGATCGTGGCACAGGTGACGAGCCGGTCCCCCAACGCCTCCCCTCCATAGAACTGCAGCACCGCGTTCAGCGCGATGATCATCACGTTGTCGATGGCCACGATGGCGAAGGGAGTGGAGCCCAGGGCCAGGATCCGCCGCATCAGTGCCCAACGGTAGCCGCCGAGACGGATGCGCACCGGTACGTTCCGGCCCAACAAGATCCGCAGCACATACACGCAGCTGGCCAGCTGGGAGAGCACTGTAGCCACGGCAGCCCCTGCGACTCCCATATCGAAGGCAAAGATGAACACTGGGTCCAGCACGATGTTCAGCGCTGCTCCCAGCATCACGGACTTCATCCCCTCCTTGGAGTATCCCTGACTGATGATGAACTGGTCCAGGCCCAGGGCTAAAAGGTTGAACACCGTCCCGCAGAGGTATATGGAGAAATACTCCTCTGCAAAGGGATAGGTGACAGCACTGGCACCAAATGCCATCAGCATAGGCCTGCGCAGGGGAAACACCACCGCTGTCAGTATGACGCCGCACACGCACAGCATCAGGAACGCGTTGGACTGGATCCTCCGGGCCTCCTCCATCCGCCTGGCCCCCATCCGGATGCTCATGAGGGGCGCACCGCCTATGCCGATCAAAGAGGCAAAAGCCCCCAGCATGGTCACCACCGGTCCGCAGACTCCCACGCCAGCCAGTGCCGTCTCGCCCACCAAAGGGATATTACTGATATAGATGCGGTCCACGATACTATAGAGCACGCTGACGAACTGGGCCAGCATGCTGGGGATGGCGATCCGCCAGACCAGCGGCCGGATGGGATCGGCGCCCAGATCGTTCTCCAGCTTCATAATAGGTCTCTCCTAAAACACACAAAAATCGAGCTGTCCGAAACGGACAGCCCTCTTATTATAATACAAGATATTCAATTTGCAACCCCGGATCCATCCTGGAGGATGGCTGCCAGCTCTTTCGAGAGCTGTTCGGCGGCGTCGTTTCCGAAATAGTCCAGCCGGACGATCTGGTCGTTCAGCCGGATCTCCCCGATGCCGCTGTAGACCTTGAAATTACGATCCCGGTCCTGGGCGTCGTACAGCGACACGCTCAACGCGCCAATGCCGGAGAGGGCTCCATTTCCGGTCAAAGTCCTCCAGCAGGGGTGCCAGGTATATCCATCCAGCAGGGCCAGCACCGCCTCTGCCTGTTGGCTGCCTGCTGGAAGGGCGGATCCCTTCACATCCCCAGCGGGCTGGACTACAAACCCATCCATGCCCGGGACCGCTCCCGCGTCGTTGTGGATGATAACGGCCCAGATCTCCCGCCCCTCCAGATCCAGGGTACCGGCCAGAGACCGGGGCCACAGCATCCAGGCGGTAAAGGCTGCGGCGGCGGCTGCCAGCAGGAGCAAGATCCCGTTTCGGAGTTTACGAGCCATGAAAGCGCCGCCCCTTCCAACAGTTTCCTCCAGGATACCACAAGACAGAGGCGGTTTCCATCAGATCCGGGTAAAATTTCCAAGCTTCACAGCCCCCGCAGGTCAAAGTCCGGAGTGTACTCCTCCTTGGCCGACGTCCGCTCCTGGGTATAGCCGTCGGTGATGCCGCAGTTGGCCATGTACTGGACCGCCGCCCGGTACTCCGCCTTCGTCACATGGCGGCGGAGGTTTCCTTCCGCCCCCGGCTGGGGGGTATACTGGCTCATGAGGGAGAAGAGCACCTCCCCAGGGCGGAAGGTCTCCGCCACCCAATCGATACAGCGGCGGGTGTTCTCCAGCTCTCCCGGCAGCAGCAGGTGGCGGATCAGCACGCCCCGCTTCAGCAGGCCATTCTCCATCCGGTACGGCCCTGTCTGGCGAAACATCTCCAAAATGGCCCGGCTGGCCCAGTCAAAATAGTCCGCCGCCGCGGAGTATTTTTGGGCAGGCTCGGGCAGGGCGTACTTCAGGTCCGGCAGGTACACCTGGACCTTCCCCTCCAGGCGGCGCAGGGTCTCCGGTCTCTCATAGCCGCCGCAGTTCCACACCACCGGCACGGGCCACTGTTCGTCTCCCAGGGCTTCCAGCACGGCGTCAGTGAAGTGGGTGGGGGTCACCAGGTCCAGGCAGGCGGCCCCCTGCTCGATCAGCTCGTGGAAGATCTCCCGCAGCCGCGCCGCCGTCAGGATCTTCCCCACGTCCCCCTGGGAGATGGGCCTGTTCTGGCAGAAGCAGCACCGCAGAACACAGCCGGAGAAGAACACGCATCCGGCGCCGTGCTCCCCCGCGAGACAGGGCTCCTCCCACTGGTGTAGCATGGCCCGGGCGGCCACAGGAAAGCTGGGCTGGCGGCACACGCCGCCCCGCTTCGTCTCCGTCCGCTCCGCGCCGCAGTCCCGGGGACAGAGATGACAGATCACAGCAGGTCCTCCGGGTGGAAGTCCGGCCCCAGGTCCCCGGCCATCCAGTGCCTGCGGCACAGGCCGATGTACTGGTCGTTGGCCCCCAGGACCACCTGTTCGCCCTCCTTGAGTACCTTGCCGGTATGGTCGAACCGGGCGTTGAAGGTGGCTTTCTTGCCGCACCAGCAGATGGTCTTGACCTCCTCGATCTTATCGGCCATCACCAGCAGGGCCTCGCTGCCGGGGAACAGGTCCCCCTTGAAATCCGCCCGCAGGCCATAGCAGATGACAGGGATGCCCAAATCATCCACCAGGCCCACCAGGTACATGACCTCGTCCCTGGTCAAGAACTGAGCCTCGTCCACGATGATACAGGCGTTCTGCTGCAGTTCCATGACGGAGAACTGCTGCATCTCGTCAAAATAGATGCAGGGATATGTCAGTCCGATCCGGGAGACCACCATGTGGTCCCCATCCCGGGTGTCGAGCCTGGGTTTCACCAAAAGGGTCTTCTGTCCCCGCTCCTCATAATTGAAGCGGGTCATCAATGCATTTGCCGTCTTACTGGAGCCCATGGCTCCGTATTTAAAATAGAGCTGTGCCATCGATCTGTTGTCTCCCTCTCATTCTTGTTCCAGTTCTTCTTGGGGGCGTCCTTCCTCTGTCTGAAGGGATAGGCCCACATATCCCTCCCCCAGCGGGTGTATCCCGGCGGCTTCCACCACTATCTTTTGGCACGCCTGGCAAAACCAGGCGGTCTGATAGGATGCAAGACCGCCTCCCACATCCAGGCGCATGGTGTCGTCACGTCCCGCACCCAGCCACAGCTTTTTCGCAGTGGGAAGGCCGCGGATCCAGAACACGCCCCGGCCTCCCGTCAGATACCCCAATTCCATCTCCTGCCCGCACCAGGGGCAGGCCATGGGAGGCGGCGGGGTCTCCCGCCGGCGCTTTTTCTCCTTCCGCTCCTGGTTCCAGTCCCGCAGCTCGTCCACCAGACCAGGAACATCGTCCTTGTCTTCCGATACCGGTGCCGCCGGACGGGTGGACTTCTTCGGCTCCACGTCCCAGGGGTCCTCGCTTTTCTTCCAGAAGGGCATGCTTGCTCCCCCTCCTTCTCTCCTCTCATCCGGCGGATGTCCTCGTCAAAGGTCCGTCCGCTCCGCCGGGCAGGGACGAGATGGGACGTCTCCTGCCCGTGGCGATCACGGCCACTGCGGGCACCAGACCAGCCTGCGCATCAAAAGGGTCAGCAGCACGGTGCCTGCCAGGCCCATCCGTCTCATCCCACGCCTCTTACTTCTGCTCCTCTTGATCCTCCGGATCCTCGACCTCTTCGTAGTCCACAGTGTACACCGGCCCGCGGAACTTTGGCTCCTGCGCACGATCCTGATGCCGGGCAGCGCCCGCGCGCAGACGCCGTATCACGATGACTGCCGCCACGAGGATGAGCACCGGCACCGCAAAGCGCAAGACCAGCAGCAAGAAGCCGCCCAGCAGACGGAACAGTCCCAGAGGCAGGCCTACCATCCATCCCATGTCGTCCCCTCCTTCAAGCACGTTTCCGCCTCGGTATAGTACCGGGCAAAAGCAGAGGGCACCGCCCGCTGCGCCAGGTCGCCAGCGTCTGCCCAGAAGAACTCCGCCGGGCCATCCCCGGTCACCTCCAAGGCATAGCCGGTCATGTGCCACTCCACATGGGTGAAGATGTGCCTGGCCGTCAAGCGGCTCTTCCATCTTTTCGCTGTCAGGCCCCAGTTCGCTACAACAGCGGCAGCAGCAGCCTCATCCAAGGCCCCCTCCACATTGGGGAACTCCCAGAGCCCTGCCAGCAGTCCCGTGGGAGGGCGCTTGCGCAGGGCCACCGTTCCGCCGCGCAGCAGCAGGAGCACCGTCTTCTCTTCGATCCGCCTGCTCTTCTTTCCTGCTTTGACTGGCAGATGCTTCGCGGTCCCATGGCGGCGGCCCAGGCAGAGACCGGCCGCTGGGCATGCATCGCATCTGGGCGCTCCGTTCGGCACGCAGACCGTAGCGCCCAGTTCCATGGTGGCCTGGTTGAACACGCGCATATCCGTCTCTGTTTCCGGTAAGATCTCCTGGATCTGCTGACGGATCGACCGCTTCACCTTGGGATCGGCGATATCGTCCCAACAGTCTGTCAAGCGCATGACCACACGCGATACATTGCCGTCCACAGCCGCTTCCCGCCGCCCAAAGGCGGCCGAGGCGATGGCCCCGGCGGTATACTCTCCGATGCCCGGCAGGGCCAACAGCTCCCGATACGTGTTCGGGAATGTCCCGGATGCCGCGATGATGCGGGCCGCCTTCTGGAGGTTCCTGGCCCGGCTGTAATAGCCCAGGCCCTCCCACAGCTTCATCAGCCGCTCCTCCGGTGCCGCTGCCAAAGCTTCCACCGTGGGGAAGGCTGCCAGGAACCGGTCATAATAGTCCAGCACTGCTGCCACCCGGGTCTGCTGGAGCATGATCTCCGACACCCAGATCCGGTATGGATCTGCCGTCCGCCGCCAAGGCAGGTCCCGGGCGTTGGTCCGATACCAGGTCAGGAGCGGATCTGGCAGCTGTTTGAGTATTGTCATCTTCTCATCACACATGGTATGATTGTATCATACCCAGAGCTGCGTTCCCACCCCTTTGTCGGATTTTTTTGAAAGTCCGCTCTCTTTACCACGGAAGGGTCCCATGCGCCAGTGGACCTGACGGGGAGGCCAGCAGCAGAACGCCGCTCTTGGGCACGGTCTCCGGCCCATCACCTCGGACCGGAGAAGCAGGAAAGGAGACGATCATGATGCCGAGCGACACAGACGCCACGTTCCGGCAGCGCCGCATGGAGCTCATCCGGCGGACCGCCCTCAGTGCCGCCGTCTTGGTGATAGCGGCGCTGGTGACCTTGTGGGCCCAGCGGACTTTCTGGCCCGAGGGGGTCCTTGCAGACTTGCTGCCCTATTGTTCCCTGCTCTATCTCTTGATGCTGCCGCCGCTGTTCCTCTCGCTCAAGCGGCGGCTGGATGCGCTGCAGAAAGGAGGAGACAGCGATGCTGCTCGTCACCATTGAGACCATCCCCGGCCAGGCGTTCGACGTCCTGGGCGCAGTGCGGGGGACGGTCGTGTACAGCAAGAACTTCGGCCGGGACCTCATGGCCGGCTTCAAGACGCTGGTAGGCGGAGAGATCGTCAGCTATACACAGCTGCTCAATGAGGCCCGTCAGATCGCCACTGAGCGGATGGTCCGTGCGGCGGAGGAGCTAGGCGCAGACGCGGTCGTAGGGCTGCGGTACGCCTCCGCCTCTGTGATGCAGGGCGCCGCGGAGGTCATCGCCTACGGTACGGCGGTGAAGTTCCGGTGATGCGCGTCACGTTCATGGCCCACAGCGGCTTCCTGATAGAGCTGGAGGAGGTCTGTCTGCTCTTCGATCTGTGGAAGGGCACGCTGCCAGAGCTGCCGGCACAAAAACCATTGCTGGTGTTCGCCAGCCACCGGCACCAAGACCATTTCAGCCCGGATATCTTCTCCCTGGACCAGAGTGGGCGCACCGTCCGCTTCTTATTGGGCAGGGACCTGCGGCTCACAGACCGCCGCCGGGAACGATGGGGCCTCTCCCACGACACAGAGGCGCACTGCCTCGTCATGCGCGGCGGAGACAGCGCCGCCCCGCTCCCCGGTGTCCGTGTGGAGGCGTTCCTCTCCACGGATGAGGGCGTCGCCTTCCTCGTAACGGCGGGCGGCCGCACCATCTACCACGCCGGCGATCTCAATTGGTGGCACTGGGCTGGTGAGGATCCTGCCTGGAACCGGAACATGGAAGTGGATTTCAAACGTTTTTGCGAGCCTCTGCGAGGTAGGACGCTCCAATTGGCTATGGCTCCTTTGGATCCCCGCTTGGACGAGGATGGCTTCCTGGGCTTCCGCTACCTCCTGGATCTGGCCTGCGTAGAGCGGGCACTGCCCATGCATCAGTGGGGCGACTTCACCTTCACGCAGCGGTTCCTGGCCGCCTATCCCCAGTATCGCGAGACTGTGATCCCCATATCACGGGAAGGACAAGTCTTCGATCTGCCCTGAAGCAGACGAACAGCCAGCCGGACCTGATCAGGTCCGGCTGGCTGTTCGTTCAGCTCATCTGCTCCGGCAGACGGAGGACGTCCCCCTCTTCGGGGACGGTCGTGCCCGCCGCCAGTTCCGGCACGAGACCGGCGGTGCTCCCCGTGGCTGCCACGGCATCGGCGAGAGCCTGCCCGCGGTCCGCCGTGGTACGGACATATATCCGCTCCACCTGGGCGGCGATATCTGTCAGCACCAGTCCTGCGGTATCATCGCTGCCCTGTGTCAGGACATGCTCCGGCAATTCGATGGCAAGCGTCACGTCATAGGGCTCCAATGCCGCCGCCAGTTCCTCCAGGAACGTCCCGATCGCCTGGGAGCGCACCGCACCGCCGTAGTCGATCTTGTCGAGCTTGCCCTCGGTCGGATAGCTGACGTCCGTCAGCAAGATCTCATCGAAGCCCAGGGCCGCCAAGTCCTGTGCCAGGCTGCACAGATACTGCCTGGCCGCGCGCTTGTTCGGATCCAGCCATTGCGTCTGGGCCCCATCGTAGAAGATATATCCGCCCGTGTTCTTGAGTCCCATCCCCTCTACGTCTGCATTGGCCGCTCTGGGGTCCAGGAAACAGCTCATACGGGCGATGGCGCGGCAGCTCTCATCTTGGAGCAGCGCCTCCAACGCGCCAGCGGTACCTGCTGCCGTCTGTACAGCGCCGGAGACCGCGTGCTGTGTGTCGAAATACACGTTCCCCGCCTGATCTTTCATGGTCAAGACCACGGCATCGTCTGTCTCGAGCATGCCCACGCGCTCCTGATACGCCGCATCCCAGCTCTCCAGAGGCATATCCGGCAGCTGGATGGCCCGCACTCCCTGATGCTTCTCAGACGGCTGGATGGTGATCTCCAGCTCTTCGGGCACGCCCGGCTCCTGCGCAGCCTGTGCATCTTCCCAGGGAAGCTCCAGACGCGGTCTGCCGTTCTCGTCATAGACCACATAGCGCTCCAGTCCGATCACAGCGAGCGCGGCCAGGATGATCACTACCAGCACCGCGGACAAGACAGCCTTCCCCTTCGACCCACGGCCCCGATAGCTGTGATATCCTCTCGCTCCCGCCATGCCGCTCACCTCGCTCTAAGTTTCTCGCCCTGGTCAGCCTTCCTCCAGGGCCATCATCTTATCCACGCGCCGGGCGTGACGCCCCCCTTCGAACGCAGTGGAGAGGAACACCTCCACCATCCGCTCGGCCATGTTCTTCCCCGTGAAGCCGGCGCCGATGGCCATCATATTGGCATCGTTGTGGCGGCGAGTCATCTCCGCCTGCAGGCAATCCGCGCAGTGGGCGCAGCGGATGCCGTGGATCTTGTTGGCCGCGATGGAGATCCCGATGCCCGTGGTGCAGATGACGATCCCCCGATCGCATGTCCCCGCTGCCACCGCCCGGGCAGCGGCGGCACCGAAGTCCGGATAGTCGCAGCTCTCCGTGGAATCACATCCAAAGTCCTCATAGGTATGGCCCAGCCGTTCCAGGACCTTCTTCACATCCTGTTTGAGTTCGTATCCACCGTGGTCACAGCCCAGTGCGATCTTCATATCTCTCTCCTCCTTCGTAGGATCAGCAAAGCCATTGTACTACCGGCCATGAGAAAAAGCAAATCACAGTTCGTGCCAGACTGGCTGACGGGATTGGAACGTACAGAACCGGGTGAACCCACACTGGCGCAGCAGCTCCTGCCCTCTGCCAATCGCACGGCCTACGTGCTGCGGGCCATGTGCATCCGTGCCCAAGGTGATGATCTCGCCGCCCGCGCTCCGGTACATCCGCAGCCACTTCTCGTCTGGGAGCGGCATGTTGCCCCGGTTGGTGTTGAGCTCGATGCCCCGGCCGCTGTGGATCAGGATGCGGAATATCTCTTCGATCTCCGCCTCGAACCCATCGAAGCTCCAGTCATGCCCGCGTCCCTCATTGAGATACCGCAGCGGCAGCGTCAGATGGCCCAATACGTCGAAGCCGCCCAGTTCCGCCAGGGCACGCACCTGCTGGAGATAGTCGGCCAGCCCGGCGCGGGCCTCCGCCTCATCCTTCGGGTCGAAAGAGTACAGGTCCGCTCCCCCCAGCGCCGGAGAGAGCATATGGATGGAACCGATGATGAAGTCCAGAGGCGGCGCAGATCCCAGCAGCCGCTGGCAGTGCTCCGGCGCCCAGACAGCATCACCCAGTTCCACGCCCAGACACAGTCGGATCTGATCTCCCCAGGCGGCTTGGGCGGCCGCGAACTCGCTCTGCCAGCTCTCCCAGTCATAGGGGCCGCGCAGGCCGGTCCTGCCCCAGACCAGGGGCTCCACATGGTCTGTGAAGCACAGCTCCTGGAGCCCCGCACGGACTGCCGCAGCCGCCATGTCTTTCATAGAGGCGGACGCATCCGGCGACCGGTCAGAATGGGTGTGGAGATCGGCCAAATATCGATCATTGCTCATTTCTTGAATTTCTTGAAGAATTTCTTCTGCTCCTCGTAATTGCTGTCGCCCATGCTCTCAGCGAACTTGCGCAGGGCCTCTTTCTGTTCCTTGTTCAGGTTCCGGGGCGTCTCGATGTAGACGGTGACGTACTGGTCCCCCCGGCCCCGTCCGTTGATGGATGGGATGCCCTTGCCTTTGAGACGGAACGTGGTGCCGGACTGTGTCCCCTCCGGCAGAGTATACTTCACTTTTCCGTCGATGGTGGGGATCTCCAGCTCCGCGCCCAGCACCGCCTGAGCGAAGGTGATGGGCGCCTCGCACAGGACGGAGGTGCCCTCCCGCCGGAACAGCTCGTGGGGCCGGACCGTGATGGTGATCAACAGGTCCCCTGCCTGCCCGCCGTTCTTCCCAGCGTTCCCCTGGCCCCGGATGGAGATGGTCTGACCATTGTCGATCCCCGCAGGGATGGTGGCTTTGATGGTCTTGCGCTTGCGGACCGCACCGGTACCGTGGCAGTCCTTACAGGGCTGGTGGATGATCTTCCCCTTGCCGCCGCACTTGGTGCAGGGGGCGGACGTGGCGAACACGCCCATCGGTGTCTGCCGCCGGTCCTGGACCGTGCCGGTGCCATGGCAATCCGGGCACTCTTCCGGTGTCGTGCCGGGTGCGCAGCCGCTCCCGTGGCAGGTGTCACAAGATTCCGAGCGCTCTATCGTCACAGCCTTCTCACAGCCGAAGGCAGCCTCCTCGAAGCTGATGGCCAGAGACATCCGGATGCTCTCGCCCCGCTGTGGCGCGTTCGGGTTGGCGCGCCGGCCGCCGCCGAAGCCGCCGCCGAAGAAGCTGCCAAAGATATCGCCCAGGTCTCCGAAGTCGAAGCCGCCCTCAAAACCGCCGTTGAATCCTCCCGCGCCGAAGTTGGGCTCGACGCCCGCGTGGCCGTACTGGTCGTAGCGGGCGCGCTTATCCTTGTCAGAGAGGACCTCGTAGGCCTCATTGATCTCTTTGAATCGGGCCTCGGCGGCCTTGTCGCCAGGATGCAAGTCCGGATGGTTCGCCTTGGCCAGTTTCCGATAGGCCTTTTTGATCTCGTCCTCGGATGCACCCCGGGAGATGCCAAGGACCTCATAATAGTCACGTTTCTGTTCTGCCATATGCTCACCTCATCGAGAGTGGAGAGTTGGGAGCGGCGCGGGAACGCCCGCCTCTCCGCTCTCTGGAAAACGCACAGGCGCGCGGGCGGGGCGCTGCCCCGCCTGCGCGACTTCCTGTACGGTCTTACTTCTTGTTCTCATCGTCGTCGACCACTTTGTAGTCGGCGTCGTAATACTGTCCTTCGGCCGCGCCGCCTTGTGCACCGGCGTCAGGGCCGGCCTGCTGTGCACCGCCCTGGGGGCCAGCCTGCTGATAGAGCTTCTCGCTCACGGCGTAGAACGCCTGGGTCAGCTCATCGGTGGCGGCCTTGATGGCAGCGGTATCCTGTCCTTTCAGGGTCTCTTTGAGCTTGTCGATGCCAGCTTGGACCTTGTTCTTGTCGTCCGCAGGGATCTTGTCGCCCATCTCGGAGAGGGTCTTCTCGCTCTGATAGACCATCTGGTCGGCCTGGTTGCGGACCTCCACCTCTTCCTTGAGCTTCTTGTCCTGCGCGGCATACTGCTCCGCTTCCTTGACGGCCTTCTCGATATCCTCCTTGCTCATGTTGGAGGAGGAAGTGATGGTGATGTGCTGTTCCTTGCCGGTGCCCAGGTCCTTTGCGGAGACATTGACGATACCGTTGGCATCGATATCGAAGGTCACCTCGATCTGGGGCACGCCGCGGCGGGCCGGAGCGATGCCGTCCAGGTGGAAGCGGCCCAGAGACTTGTTGGCCGCAGCCATCTCCCGTTCGCCCTGGAGGACATTGACCTCCACGCTGGTCTGGTTGTCAGCGGCCGTGGAGAAGATCTGGCTCTTCTTCACGGGGATGGTGGTATTGCGGTCAATCAGCTTGGTGAACACGCCGCCCATGGTCTCGATGCCCAAGCTCAGGGGAGTGACGTCCAGCAGCAACAGGCCCTTCACATCGCCGGTGAGGACACCCGCCTGCAGCGCAGCGCCCATGGCCACGCACTCGTCTGGGTTGATACCCTTGAACGGCTCGTTTCCGGTGAAGTTCTTCACAGCTTCCTGGACTGCGGGGATCCGGCTGGAGCCGCCCACCAGCAGCACCTTGGCCAGGTCAGAGGGCTTGAGTCCCGCGTCAGACATCGCCTGACGCACGGGGCCCATGGTGGCTTCCACCAAGTGCGCCGTCAGTTCGTTGAACTTGGCCCGGGTGAGCGTGACGTCCAGGTGCTTGGGACCGGTGGCGTCCGCCGTGATATAGGGCAGGTTGATGTTGGAGGTCGTGACGCCGGAGAGTTCGATCTTCGCCTTCTCGGCGGCCTCTTTCAGACGCTGCATGGCAACGCGGTCCGTGGACAGGTCCACGCCGTCGGTGCGCTTGAACTCGCTCACCAGCCACTTCATGATGCACTCGTCGAAGTCGTCGCCGCCCAGGCGGTTGTTGCCGGCCGTGGCCAGGACCTCGATGACACCATCATCGATCTCCAGGATGGAGACATCGAAGGTGCCGCCGCCCAGGTCATAGACCATGATCTTCTGGGCCTGCTCTTTGTCCACACCGTATGCCAAGGCCGCGGCAGTGGGCTCGTTGATGATGCGCTTGACATCCAGTCCGGCGATCTTGCCGGCATCCTTGGTGGCCTGGCGCTGGGCATCCGTGAAATAAGCGGGGACGGTGATGACCGCCTCAGTGACCGTGCTGCCCAGATAGCTCTCCGCATCCGCCTTGAGCTTCTGGAGGATCATCGCGCTGATCTCCTGGGGGGTGTAGTTCTTGCCGTCGATGCTCACCTTGTAATCAGAACCCATCTCGCGCTTGATGGAGGAGATGGTGCGGTCCGGGTTGGTGATGGCCTGGCGCTTGGCCACTTGGCCCACCATCCGCTCGCCGGTCTTGGAGAACGCCACCACAGACGGTGTGGTGCGGTTGCCCTCTGCGTTGGGGATGACGACTGCCTCGCCGCCTTCCATGACGGCGACACAAGAGTTAGTAGTACCCAGATCGATGCCGATGACTTTAGCCATATCGATTGCCTCCTAAATATCTATCGCAAATTTTTTTATTTCAACTGATCGATATCCTGTGCCCTTTGTTCGAGACACGAGATGTCAATTGGCCACCTGCACGATGGCGTGCCGGACGATCTTCCCGTCCATGGTGAACCCCGCTTGGAACACCTGCGCCACGACGTTCTCGCCCAGCGCTTCATCGTCGACGTGCATGACCGCGTTGTGTTTCTCCGGGTCGAAGGGCTCGCCCAGCGCCTGGATCTCCGTGACGCCCAGCCCCTTCAAGATATCTTTGAACTGCTGGAAGATCATCTCCAGGCCCTTCTTGTGGGGGGAATCCTCGCCGCCCTCGGTCGCGGCCGCGCGCTCCAGGTTGTCATAGACCGCCAGGAACGCCTTGACCGTATCCGCCTTGGCATCTTGATAGATGGTCTCTTTCTCCTTGGCGGTCCGCTTGCGGTAGTTGTCATACTCTGCCGTCTGCCGCACGAACTGGTCTTTCACGGCTTCCAATTGCTTAGCGGCCAGTTCCATCTGCTCTACCTGTTCGCGGGTGAACGTATAGGTCTTCTCTTTCTTGCGCTTAGGCCGCTGGGGCTTCTCTTCCTTCCCGGCCTCCTGTTCCGCAGTTGGCTGTTCCGCAGCTTCTGGCTGCGCCTGTTCCTCCTCCGGGACCGGCTGCTTGTTCTCTTCGCTCATGTCTGTGGATCCTCCTTCGGGGGTAATTTCTCATGTTTTCCGAATAGTCGGGTCAGCCCATCGGCAAAACCAGTCAACCGGGCGGCCACGGCTGCATAGTCCATCCTCGTGGGGCCTACCACGCCGATGAGGCCTCGCATATCGTCGCCGATGTCATAGCTGGCCACCACCACGCTGGTGTCCCGCAGAGCGGCGTTGACGTTCTCCGGTCCGATGAGGATCTTCATAGGGCCATCATCCGGGACCGGCAGGTTCTCTTTGCTGTCAGACAGGAAGCTCATCAGCTCATGGGCTTTGTCAGCATTCCGGAACTCCGGCAGCTTCAGCAGCTGATTGGCCCCGGCCATGAAGACCTCCCGCTGGCCCGCCTCTTCCAAGACATCCACCGCATAGGAGACGGTCTGGCTCAGGAGCAGGAAGAGCTGCGGGCTCACCTGATCGGCCACGTCCATGAGGCGGCGGCTCATCTCGCCGCCGGAGATGTTGGTGAAGTGATTATTGAGCATATCCACCAACGCCGGGATCTGACCAGTATCCACTTTGAGCTGCAGCCGCAGCAGCTGGCTCTTCACCCGGTCATCTCCCATCATCATCACGACGATGCAGCTGTGCTCATCCACCGGCAGCAGGTCGAAGCGGCGGGCGGTGAGATGCTTTTTCCCGGATGTGGCCATATAGGTGGGGTAGTTCACGAACGACGCCACCACTCTGCCCGCCTGGGAGATGACCCGGTCCAGCTCCTCCATCTTCATCTGGAGGGCCTGGTCGATCCGTTCCGTCTCCGCCAGCGTCAGCCGCTGCTGCTCCATCAGTTCGTTGACATACAGCCGGTAGCCCTTTGGAGACGGGATCCGTCCCGCTGAGGTATGCGGCTGTTCCAGATATCCCAGCTCCACCAGGTCCGCCAGCTCGTTGCGGATGGTGGCGGAACTGATGCGTCCTCCCATCTCCGCGGCGATGGCCTTGGACCCCACCGGCTCGGCGGTCTGGATATAATCTTCCACGACCACTTTCAATATTTGCTTTTTTCGGTCCGTGAGTTCCACGAAAAGCACCTCTGGTCTGTCTCCGGGTCTCGCGAACGATGTTAGCACTCGCTTTCCCGGAGTGCTAAAGCGAGTTTACCACCGCTGGTAGGCAATGTCAACGGGTGGATATAAACAAATTGTAAATTAAAGTGGTCCAAATTTTGAATCTTTCCCGGCGGATGAGTGACCGTGGCAGCGGGACCAGCCACAGGAAAAACAGCCCCGCGCCTCCTTCAGGAGGCGCGGGGCATCGGGTTCAGATCGGCAGCCGGCCGCCGGTGAGCTGTTTGGGCACCAGGCCCATGCGCTGCAGGCCAGGGAGCAGATAGCGCAGCAGCACGCCAAGCAGCAGGATCTGGACGGGCAGGTACAGTGCGTTCTTCACGGCGCTCGTCGTCATGTAGTAGAGATAGCCCTTCCCATAGAGCATGGCGCTCCACAGCGAGCCCAGGAGCACGTTCTGGAGATTGGTGACCGTCTTGGCCAGGACGATCCTCCGCCAGCTGATCGGGGCCCGATAAAAGCACAGCGCATATACCAAGCAGCCCAGCATGGTGGTCAGGGCATAGCCGGGGAAATAGGCATATCCCCCCGCGGAGAGGAAGAAGCTGAGCGTGTCCTCTGCCACTGCGAACACCATGGATACCAGCGGCCCGCACACCAGTGCACACAGGGCCCGGGCCAGGAAGGTGACGCTGAGGCTCAAGTTCTCCCCCAAGGGGATCTTGAAATTGGAGAGGATGATGCACGCGGCGATCATCACTGCGGCGAACACCAGCTCCCGCAGGCGGCCGAAGCTGTGGATGGCCTCCCGCCAATATCCGGCGGAAAAGGGATGGGGATACAGGGACATGGAAAACGACCTCCTTCTTGTGTGATCCGGCAGTCCGGTGGCGGAACGCCGCACAGAGGGAGGCCATGAGTCCCCACAGGCGGCAGCGGGATGCGGCGCACACACTGCGGGTCCTGTCAGCCCTTTCGTCCGGAAAACAACTCCCCGTTTTTCCGGCACTGCTCACACGTGTGCGCCTACTCTGCCTCGTCTGAGACATCATACCCCATTTCTCCCAGAAAGACAAGAGCGGCATACAAAAACGCGCCCCGGTATGGGATACCGGGGCGCGTCTAAGGGACACAGATAGGGCTTAGGCCTTCTCAGCGGGTTCCGCCTGTGCGGCGGCAGCCTTCGCGGCCGCGGCCTTCTCAGCCTGGGCCTTCTTGATGGCCTTGTATTTCTCCTTCTCCTCCGCAGTGGCGGCGGGCAGGATGGCGTCTCTCGGGCAGACCTTGGTGCACAGCTTGCAGCCTACGCACTTGTCATAGTCGATGACGGCCACGCCGTTGACCACGTGGATGGCGTCCTTCTTGCACTCCTTCTGGCACAGACCGCAGCCGATGCAGGAGTTGGCGCACACGCTCATGGCGGCTTTGCCCTTGTCCTGGTTGGCGCAGGCCACATGGACCTTCTTGGAAGCGGGGACGGAGACGATCAGGTGACGGGGGCAGGCCTTGGCACAGGCCATGCAGGCGGTGCACTTGTCCGGATCCACCACAGCGGCTCCGTTGGGACCGATAGACATGGCGCCGAACTGGCAGGCAGCCACGCAGGAGCCAAAGCCCAGGCAGCCGAATGCGCACTCCAGGGGACCCGCGGCCACCTTCGTGGCAGACAGGCAGTCCTTCACGCCGATGTAATCAAAGCGCTTGTTGGCATTGACGCCGCCATTGCAGCGGACGAACGCCACCTGACGCTCGCCGGAGGGCGCTTCCTGCCCCATGATCTTCGCGATCGCGGCCGCGTTCTCTGCGCCGGCGGGGGCGCAGGCATTCACCGGGGCGTCGCCGGCCAGGATGGCGGCAGCGCAGCCAGCGCAGCCAGGGAAGCCGCAGCCGCCGCAGTTCGCGCCGGCCAGATGGCTGAGGATCTCTTCCTCACGGGGGTCCTTCTTGACCTCGAACACCTTGGAGGCCACAGCCAGGACCAAGCCGAACACGGCGCCGAGCACGCCCAGCACCACGACGGCAGCGATGATATTACCGATATCCATTTTCCTCTTGCCTCCTTACCAGACCTTCAGGCCGGAGAAGCCCATGAATGCCAAGGCCATCAGACCAGCAGTGACCAGGGCGATGGGGAAGCCCTCGAACGCCTTGGGATAGTCAGCGAACACCAGACGCTCCCGGATGCTGGCGAACAGCACGATGGCCAGCAGGAAGCCCAGGCCGCCGGTGACGCCATAGACCACGGACTCGATGAAGTTGTAGTTGTTCTGCACGTTCAGCAGCACCACGCCAAGCACAGCGCAGTTGGTGGTGATCAGCGGCAGATAGATGCCCAGGGCCGTGTACAGGGAGGGCATAGACTTCTGCAGGAACATCTCGATGAACTGCACCAGCGCCGCGATGACCAGGATGAAAGCCACGGTCTGCATATAGTCCAGGCCGAACCGGCCCAGGACGAATTCATCCACCACAGAGCACACGGCGGAGGCCAGGCCCATGACGAAGGTCACGGCGATACCCATGCCGACGGCGGTGTCGACTTTCTTGGACACGCCCAGGAAGGGGCAGCAGCCCAGGAACTGGGAGAAGATGAAGTTGTTGGCCAGGATCGCGCCCAGCGTGATCGAAAGAAGCTCAAAGATCTGATCCATTATTTGCTCTCTTCCTTGTTCTTAGGTCTGCTCAGCGCCCACTGCATGGCGGCGATCAGGCACGCCAGCACCAGGAAGCCGCCCACCGGCAGGGTCAGCATGCCCATGGGGAACTGCTCCGGTAGGATGCGGATGCCATCGCCGCCATTGAGGATGGCGCCGCCGAAGGTGCCGGCACCCAGGAACTCGCGGATGACGCACATGACCACCAGCACGGCAGTGTAGCCGATGCCCTGGAAGATGCCGTCCCAGAAGGAGGCCACCACGCCGTTCTTGTAGGAGAAGGACTCGGCGCGGCCCAGGATGATGCAGTTGACCACGATCAGGGGGATGAACACGCCCAGAGAGGCGGCCAGGTCCGGCACGAAGGCCTGAATCAGCAGGTCCACGCAGGTCACGAAACCGGCGATGACCACGATGAACATGGCGATACGGATCTTGTCGGGAACGATCTTGCGGATCGCGGAAATGATGATGTTGGAGAGCGTCAGGATCACGATGACCGCCACGCCCATGCCGGGGCCGCTGACGAACGAGGACGCGATGGCCATGGTGGAGCACAGGCCCAGCACCTGCACCAGGACGGGGTTATTGGTGATCAGGCCCTCTTTGAATTGCTTGCCCAAATTCATGTGAATCGATCCTCCCTTCTCAGCCCATGGCGGCCACGGCGGCCAGGGCCGTGTTGACGCCGGTGGTCACGCCTCTGGTGGAGACGGTGGCGCCGGTGATGGCGTCCACATTGGTGCCCACGGACAGCGTGCCGTCCGCGGCGCTCTTGCCGACGAACTGCTTCAGCACGCCCACGCCGCTGTCCAGCGGATCGTCGTTCATAACTTTCGTACCGATGCCGGAGGTCTCGGAGTGGTCGACGATGGAGACGCCGGTGACCGCGCCCTCCAGATCCACGCCCACCATCATCTGGATGGTGCCCTGAGAACCGGAGGCGCTCACCGTGACGGCATAGCCCACCGTCTCGCCGGCCACCTGGGCCTCGTAGATATCGCCCAGGGTACCGCCGGCGGCAGAGGCCGCGTCTATCATGGCCTGGCTGTTCTCCAGCGGCGTCTCAGCATAGGTGGTGTTCTCGGGGTCGGCCGCAACCTTGTTCATGGACTCCACGGTCTTCTGCCAGTTGAGCTCGGCGATGGGGCCGGCCGTCACGCCGTTGACTAGGCCCAGCAGGCCCGCCACGACGACGCAGGTGACGAAGAGCGTCACTGTCAGCGTGATGATGTACTTGGGGTCCATATCGATCTTTTCTTTGGTCTTGACTTCGTTGCTCATTTTGCAGCCGCCTCCTTCTTCTGAGCGGATTTCACGACACCGAAACGAGAGGGCTTGACGCTCTTGTCGATCAGCGCGACCACCAGGTTCATGACCATGATGGAATAGCACACGCCCTCGTTATAGGAGCCGAAGTAGCGGATGAATACGGTCAGCAGACCGCAGCCGATGCCGAAGATCAGCTGGCCCTTCTTGGTGATGGGGGAAGTGGTGTAATCCGTCGCCATGAAGAAGGCGCCCAGCATCACGCCGCCGCCGAAGATGCTGTAGAGCATCCAATCCACATTGGAGGCACCGTAGCGGGGGAACAGGAAGGTCACGACAGCCACCGTGGCGATGTAAGCCACCGGCGTATGCCAGCTGATGACCTTGCGCCAGATCAGATAGAGGCCGCCCAGGATCAGCAGCAGAGCAGAGACCTCGCCCAGGGAGCCGCCGATGTTGCCCAGGAACATATCCATCACGTCATACTGCGCCGTCAGCTCCGCGATCTGGCCCTGTTTCATATAGGCCAGCGGCGTGGCGGCAGTGATCACGTCGGCCGTGGGACCGAACAGAGGCGCCGTGTTCTGCGCGGGATCCAGCCAGGTCGTCATGGGGCCTGCATAGCTGGCCACCAGAGCGGCGCGCCCCGCCAGAGCAGGGTTGACGAAGTTCTTGCCGATGCCGCCGAAGAGCTGTTTGACCACCACGATGGCGAAGAAGTCGCCGATCAA
Source organism: uncultured Oscillospiraceae bacterium (assembly GCA_944387055.1). Lineage (GTDB taxonomy): Bacteria > Bacillota > Clostridia > Oscillospirales > Oscillospiraceae > Oscillibacter. The sequence continues at coordinate 23,956 of CALXDL010000024.1, read as the reverse complement.
GATCATCCAGTAGGGGACGGTCACCGGGCATACGAATGCCAGCAGGATACCTGTGACCGCAGCACTCAGGTCGTTCACGGACTGGGGCTTCTTCATGAGTTTGCGGTATCCCCATTCGAAGAACATGCATCCCACCACAGACACCAGCGTCAGCGTCAGTGCCTTGAAGCCGAACTTGACCACGGCCCACACCAGAGCGGGCATCATGGCGATGATCACATCCAGCATGATGGAGCGGGTGTTCTCCGCTGCGCGGATGTGGGGGGATGAAGTGGCGATCAGTTTGAGATTCTTGTAGTCAGTCATTTGTTCACGGCCTCCTTCTGCTCTTCCGCGGCCTTTTTCTTCGCCTCAGCGGCGGCCTTATCGGCGGCCATCTTGTCCTTCACCATCTGCTTGCCGGTCTTGAACATGTGCGTCAGGTGCATCCGGGCCGGGCAGATGTAAGAGCAGGCACCGCACTCCATGCAGTCCATGATGTGCGCGTCGTTGAGCTCGTCGACCATGCCCTTGGAGGCATACTGGTACATGAAGAGGGGCTCCAGATGCATGGGGCAGGCGGAGACGCACTTGCCGCAGCGGATGCACTGCGGCGTTTCCACGGTCCGCTCTTCGTCCTCGGCGAAGGCCAGCATAGCGCCGGTGCCCTTGGCCACGGGGATATCCGCCGTATACTGGGCCATGCCCATCATGGGGCCGCCGCAGATCAGCTTGAACGTGCCATCCTTCAGGCCGCCGCAGGCATCGAAGAGTTTGGAGACCGGCGTGCCGATGGGGCACTCGATATTCTTCGGCTCCACCACGCCGGAGCCGGACACGGTGACCACCTTCTTCACCACGGGCATCCCCTGCGTGAGCGCCCGGTAGATGGCGCAGGTGGTATTGATATTGAACACGGCACAGCCGATGTCAGCGGGCAGTCCGCCGGGAGGCACCTGGCGGCCGGTGATGGCCTGGCAGAGCTGTTTCTCACCGCCCTGGGGGTAACGGCAGCGCAGAGGCTCCACCACCACGGGGGCCTTCTGCTCCGCGATCACCTTGTTCATGGCGTCGATACAATTGCGCTTGTTGTCCTCTACGCCGATGACGACTTTGTCCACGCCGAACATCTTGGCCAGGAACTTGGCGCCGCCGATGATCTCCTCGGGGCGCTCCAGCATCGTACGGTGGTCGCCGGTTATGTCTGGCTCACACTCCGCGCCGTTGATGATGACGGTGTCCACCTTGCCGATGCCGCTGGTGATCTTGACGTGAGTGGGGAACGTGGCGCCGCCCATACCGACGATGCCGGCGTCCTTCACCATCTCGATCATCTGCTCGACCGTCAGCGCGTCGGGATCGGCGGGGGCCTTGACTTCCTCACTCAGCTCATCCTTGAAGTCGTTCTCGATCACCACGGACATCATGTTGCCGCCCATGGAATACGGACGGGGCTCCACCGCCTTGACCGTACCAGAAACGCTGGCGTGGATCGGGGCACCCAAGCCGCGGAACTCGCCGATCTTCTGGCCCACCTTCACATGGTCGCCCGCCTTGACGAGTGGCGTGCACGGTGCGCCAAAGTGCATCGACATTGGGATGACCACCTCCGCCGGCGGCGCCAGCTGCTCGATGGCCTTTTCATTGGTCGCGGCTTTCATGTCGTTTGGATGAACGCCGCCAAAGAAAGCTTGTGCCATTGTCTTCACCTCATTTTTACTCCTGATAGGCTGCCGCCCGGGCCTCTCCGTGGGTGAGCCATGCCGGAAGAGTGCCGAGAGGTGCTGCTACCACATACTGCGCTCCATTCTACACCCATTTTTAAAAAATGTCCAGACTGTGAACGGCGGTTTTTGCGGAAATTAGTCCTTTTTTTAACAATATGATGGCACTTTCCCCAACTTCTCCCAAAAAGACCGGCCCCTGTCGCCTCTGCGCTCTCTCTTGTCATTTTCCGGCCGTCATGATATAATGGCACGATCTTTAGGGAACGGAGGCTATGTCTATATGATGGCGCAGATCATCGACCGCAGACGGCTCAAAGCTGAGATGAAAGACGTATTGAGAGGCGCTCAGGTGTCTCCCAAAGCCATGACGGCTTTGTATCTGCTGATCGTCCTGGCCATGGATCTGGCGGACCAGTTCGCCGCAGGGGACGCCGTCTCCGTGACGGATCGCAACCTGCTGGGCATCTTCGTATACGTGCTGGTGAACCTGCTGGGCGGTCTCCTGGGCGCAGGGTTCGTGCTCTATTGTATGGCGGTCCGCCGTGGCGAGCGGGCGGAGTTCCTCACGCTTTTCGACGGATTCTCCTTCGCCGGCAAAGTCATTGGCCTGACCATCGTGCGCAGCTGCTTCATCATGCTCTGGTCGATGCTGTTCGTGATCCCCGGCATCGTCGCCGCCTACCGTTACCGCTTCGCCCTATACGATCTTTGTGAGGATCCGGACCTATCCATCCTAGATGCGATCGAGATGAGCAAGCGTCAGACCCGCGGTTATAAGAGCCAGCTCCTGCTGTTGGACCTGAGTTATCTGGGCTGGAGCGCGCTGAGCATACTGCCCATCCTCCTGCACGACTCCTATATCTATTCTCAGCTGCTCTTGAACGAAGGAGCTGTGTTCGCTGTATCCATGGTCCCTCCCCTGTCCTTGCTGGGTTGGGTCTTGGTGGGCGGCGTGTGGTCCACAGTGGTGTCGATGTTCTATCTGCCGGTCTACCAATGCACAGAGCTGGGGTATTTCGAGGCTGCCAAGCAGACCTCCGGCGTGGTTCCCGGGTCTTTTTCCGGCAAGAGCGGTCCAGACGGGCTGGGCGGGATGGACGGTCCTGACTACCGTTGATGGCCTCCGGTGTCCCCGCTATCAGTGTACAAAGTCCCCCGGGCGTTCTAGAACGCCCGGGGGATATCTGTCCAATGATCGATCACAGCGTGGGGAACCGCTTACGGACATACCCGCTCTTGCGCAGGGCCAGGGCCAGCAGCGTGGATGCCGTGACGCCGAACGCGGCCTGTACCAGATTGCTGGGGATCCCGATAGCACTGCCTGCGAGGCTCCCCAGGAGCAGTGCGTCATACAGCCAGTAGCCCAGCACCATGGGGACTTCTCCCACGAGGCCGCAGGTCACCAGCACGCCCAGGGCATGGAACGCACCGGGTCCTTCCGTGCGCCGCAGGTGCCGGTACAGCGTCCCTGCGACCAGTGCCATCACCGCTTTGATGACCAGCGTAGCAGGCGCGTATACAGCAGCCGCCAACAGGATGTCTGCCAATGCCGATCCGATCCCCGCGGCAACAGCTCCGTAGACCGGACCCAGCAGATACGCGCCCAGGAGCACCACCGTGTCCCCCAGGTTCATATATCCGTTCGTAGGTGAGGGGACCTTCACGACCATCGTTGCCACGCAGGCGAGGGCCGCGAACGCTCCTGTCTGCACCATCATCCGGGTGCGTTCCTGTGTCCGCTGCATCGCATGTTCCATGTCCCATCGCTCCTTTCTGTTTTCCTTTGCTATTCTAGACCGTATATGATATGATGAAAATATCCAATTTTGCATTTTTCTATAAGGTCAGATCGGGGGCACAGCAATGTTGACATATCCTCTGGAGGAGCGGGGCGGCCTGCCGCTGTATGAGTATCTGTACCGCCGCATCCGCGCGGACATCCTGGCTGGGACGCTGGCTGTCGGAGAACGCCTGCCGTCCAAACGGCAGCTGGCCGAGCACCTGCATGTCTCTGTCATCACAGTGGAGAACGCTTACGCCCAGTTGGAGGCAGAGGGATACGTCTTCGCCAAACCAAAACGCGGTTTTTTTGTGGCTCCGGTCGTTCCCCTCCCGGCGCCGCCCCCCTCTCCCCCTCTGCCCTCCATCCCAGTGCCGAAGGCTGCGTGGCGGCTGGACCTCAAGCGCACCCAAGTCGACGCCTCGCGTTTCCCCGTCGCCACCTGGGCCCGGCTCACCCGGCAGGTCCTCAGCGAGGACAGCGGCGCGCTCCTCCGCCCGGTGCCTCAGCAGGGCCTCCCCGCTCTGCGGCAAGCCATCGCGGAGGATCTGCGGGATTATAAAGGTATGGCAGTCTCGCCGGAACAGATCGTGGTGGGCGCTGGCGCAGAGTACCTATATCTGCTGTTGGCCCAGCTCCTGGGCCGGGAAGCGGTGTTCGCCGTGGAAGATCCGGGCTACCCGAAGATCCGTCTGGTGTATGAGGCCTGTGGTGCAGTCTGCCGTCCCGTCCCGCTGGATACGCGCGGCATCGACATGGATGCCCTGGCGGTAGCTGGCGCTAACATCGTCCATATCTCCCCCTCCCATCACTATCCCACTGGTCTCGTGACGCCCATCGGACGCCGGCAGGAGCTGCTCCAGTGGGCAGATCGGACCGGCGGGACCATCATCGAAGATGATTATGACAGCGAATTCCGCTTCTCAGGCCGCCCCATCCCCACTTTGCAAAGCATCGACAGCAGCGGGCGGGTGATCTATATGAACACCTTCTCACAGACCATATCTCCCTCTATGCGCATGGGGTTCATGGTCCTGCCTCCCCAGCTGCTGGCGCGCTATCGCCGGGACCTAGGCTTCTATGCCTGTACGGTCCCGGCTCTGGAGCAGCATGTGCTCGCCCGCTTCCTCAGCGGGGGGCACTATGAGCAGCACCTCTCCCGGATGCGTAAGGAATACCGTGTCCGGCGCGACCGGGTCCTGGACGCCTTCCGGAGCAGCCCTTTCGCGGACCGTATCTCCATCTCCGAGCAGGGAGCTGGGCTGCACTTCCTCCTGCGGCTGGAGACTGTGCGCAGTGACGAAGCGCTCCGCCGGCAGGCACAGACCTTAGGCGTGCGGCTTGGTTTCTTATCTGAATATGCGGCAGTGCCCTCTGCCGCTTATGCGCATACTCTGGTGGTGAACTACGCGGGCCTCGCAGCGGAACAGCTTCCCGAAGCCATGGCCCTGTTGGCACAGATCTTCGCAGAATGAACGAGACGAGGCCCCTGACAATCGCCGTCAGGGGCCTCGCCCATATGCTCGATACATAAGTATAGTGGCATTCATATCTCTCTGCGGCCCTCCAGCGCCCGCATGAGCGTGGCATCATCGGCGAATTCCAGATGCCCGCCCACGGGGATGCCATAGGCCAAGCGAGTCACACGTACGTCGAAGGGCTTGAGGAGCCGTGCGATGTACATGGCGGTGGCCTCTCCCTCCGTATCTGGGTTCGTGGCCATGATGACCTCTTGCACGCCGCCTTTGGCCACCCGCTCCACCAGGGACTTGATGGCCAGATCGTCAGGTCCCACATGGTTCATCGGAGAGATCACCCCATGGAGCACATGGTAGCTGCCATCATATTCCCGGCTCCGCTCGATGGCAGCCACATCTCTGGGATCCGCCACCACACAGATGGTGGACGCGTCCCGTTTGGGAGATGCGCAGATCGGACACAGGCCCCCTGCGGTGAAGTTCTGACAGACCGGACAGCAGGTGACCCCGCGCTTGGCCTCCAGGATAGCGGAGGCGAAGGCCTCGGCTTCCTCTTCCGGAAGGCCTAAGACGTAGAATGCCAGACGTTGGGCGGATTTTCCACCGATACCGGGGAGCCGTGCGAATTGTTCGACTAACTTTTCCAGAGGCGCAGGGAAATATTCCATGGATAGGAGCTCCTTTTCCTATAAAGTGATCCAAGAACGGCTCCAGGGACGCACCCTTCCAGCGTCATCTTGGACGCGCAGCAGACCGAAGCGCACGGTCTCATATCCCTCATCCCCGCAGTTGCGCGATCCGTCCAGGGATGTCCGCCGCCTTGTAGATCGCGCTCCCCGCCACCAATACGTCAGCTCCTGCATCGATACAGGTCCGGCAGGTATCCGGGGCCACGCCGCCGTCCACCTCCAGCTCGCAGTCCGATCCGCGCGCGTCGATAAAGCGGCGGAGCGCTGCCACTTTCGGCATCATATCTTCCATGAACTTCTGTCCGCCGAAGCCCGGTTCCACGGTCATCACCAGCACCAAGTCCACCATATCCAGATACTCCAGTGCCGCCTCCGCAGGTGTCCCAGGCTTGAGGACGATGCCCGCCCGTTTCCCCTTGGCGTGGATCTTCTCCAGCGCCGCGCGGATGTTCTCCGGTGTGTCCGCCTCTACATGGACGGTGACCAAGTCCGCGCCCGCGTCACAGAACTGCTCCACATACCGCACTGGCTCCACGATCATCAAATGGACGTCCAGCGGCAGTTCCGTCACCTTCCGGATGGCTGCCACCACCGGGATGCCAATGGTGATGTTGGGCACGAACATGCCGTCCATCACATCCACATGGACGTAGTCCGCCCCGGCGATGCGCTGGATATCCCGCTCTAGATTCGCAAAATCAGCGGAGAGGATGGATGGTGCGATCTTGATCATAGAAGCTCCCTCTTTCTTTTTCGGACAGCGGCCTGCGTTCCAAGGACGACCTGACAGGCTCTGTGGCGCAGCCGCCGCCCGGTGCATAGGATGCTGCAAGCGGCGCAGGCGCCCCCCGGCGATCCCCTTCCGCGCAGCGTCCGCCCCCGGGCGGGGCGCCGCCGCTTTTTGGAATAGGGAGCCGGTAGGTATGCCTGCCGGCTCCTCTTTTGTGGTCTGTTCCAGTGTACCAAACTCTCCCGGCAAAAGCAACTCTCCAGTCCCGCCCTGTGATATTTTCCTTTTTGTTGCAAAAACAACTTATAATGTCACAGTATCATGATATTGTTATATTATGATCCAATGAAGGGAGGATGGGCCGCATGAAGGGCCGGATAAACTATGGAGAGCGGGCTTCTTTGCTCAAAGTCCTCTCCAATCCCATCCGCCTGCAGATCGTCCATGAATTGCTGACCAGCGGCTGTCATAACGTTAGTTGTATGGAACGGGGCATCGGCATGTCCCAATCTTGCATCTCCCAGCATCTCCAGAAGCTGCGGGCAGCTGGCGTGGTGGATGCACAGCGGAGCGGGAACGTGGTCTATTACCGGGCCGCGTCCAAAGAGGTGGCCCGCTTGGTCGCGGCACTGATGGATGAGGAGGCAGATGCGTATGTCCTATGATGTATTGGTCATCGGCGGAGGCCCGGCGGGCCTCTCTGCGGCGGTGAACGTTCGAGCCAGAGGCCGCAGCGTGCTGGTGGTATCGAACTCCGATACAGAGAATCCATTGTACCGGGCGGAGCGGGTGGACAATTATCCAGGCCTCCCCGGTGTGACCGGTCCGGAACTGCTAGAAGCCCTGCACCGCCATGCAGAGGCCGCCGGCGCTTCGTTTTTGGAGGGCCGCGCGCTCAGCGCCATGCGCATGGGGGAGACCTGGTATGTGAGCGTTGGCTCCGATATGGTGGACGCTCTGTCTGTGGTCCTGGCAGCGGGCGTTTCCAGGGGGAAGAAGTTCCCGGGTGAGGCCGCGTTCCTGGGTCGTGGCGTGAGCTACTGCGCCACTTGCGACGGGATGCTCTACCGCGGCAGACCGGTGGCAGTGCTGGGATACAGTGAGAGCGCCCGGCGAGAAGGGGAGTTCCTTCGGGAGATCGGTTGTGCCGTCACATATTTCGACCGTCCCAAACAGTGCACCATCACCGGCGGAGACCGGGTGGAGTCTGTGACATGCGACGGCGTGACTGTCCCGGCAGAGGGCGTGTTCATCCTGCGACCCACGCTGGCCCCCACGGACCTGTTCCCGGAGTTGACAGTGGAAAACGGTCATGTGATCGTAGACCGGCGCATGGCCACCAATCTGCCTGGCCTGTTCGCCGCTGGAGATTGTACCGGTGGCCCGCTCCAAGCCGTCAAAGCGGCCGGTGAAGGCCTGGTGGCCGGGCAGAGTGCGGCGGCCTATGCCGCCGAGGTGCTCCGGGCGCAAAAATGAGCGGCCTCGGCCGAACGGGCCGCAGGCCAAAGATCGAAACGAAAAGGAGAAGATGACTATGGCGATCAAACATCTCACGACTGCTGGATTCGATGCTGAAGTGGCAGCTGCTCCCCTGGCGATGGTGGACTTCTGGGCCTCCTGGTGCGGCCCCTGCAAGATGCTCTCTCCCGTGATAGATTCCCTGGCAGGACAGTATGCCGGCAAAGTCCTGGTGGGCAAGGTGAACGTAGATGAAGAGCCGGAACTGGCCCGTCGGTTCGGCGTCATGAGCATCCCCACTGTGGTATTTTTGAAGGATGGCGAAGAGTTCGACCGCAAGGTCGGTGTCATGCCTGCCGAGGCCTTTACTGCTGTGTTGGATAGTCACCTTTGATAAATGAAAAGACTGCCGGACGGATCCCCGTCCGGCAGTCTTTTCCTGTCAAGCCTCCGCTCCCCGAGCAATAACGGACGCCGCCCAGATATCCGGGCGGCGTCCGATCTCACGCTTTCGAAGAGGCCTCCGGTCCTTCACCGAACACCGCCAAGAAAGCATCCTGCTCCATCGTCTCATGGTCCAGCAGATACTGTGCCACCGCGTCCAGCTCTTTGCGGCTGGCGGAGAGGATCGTCTCACACCGCGCATAGGCAGCGGCGACCACAGCCTTGACCTCCTCGTCGATCTGCGCGGCCACAGCCTCGGAATAGCTGCGGCCCTGGGTCATGGTACGGCCGATGAACACCTCATCATGTCCAGACTCGAAGGAGACCGTGCCCAGCTTGTCGCTCATGCCATAGCTGGCCACCATCTTCCGCGCGATTTGTGTGGCTCGCTGGATGTCGTTGCTGGCGCCGGTGGAGATATCCCCCAGGCACAGCTTCTCCGCGACCCGCCCGCCCAACAGGGCGACGATCTGATCTTCCATATACCGCTTGGACAGATAAGCACGGTCCTCTTCCGGCAGTGAGATCGTCATGCCGCCCGCCTGGCCCCGCGGTACGATGGTTATCTGCGTCACAGGGTCATGGTCTGGCAGAGCGTGCATCACCACGGCATGGCCCGCCTCGTGCCAGGCGGTCAGCTCCCGGTCATGCCGGGGGATCACCCGGCTCTTCTTCTCCGGCCCGGCGATGACCTTGATCTCCGCCTCCCGCAGGTCCCCCATGGTGATGAACTTCCTATCCCTGCGGGCCGCCAGCAGCGCCCCCTCGTTGATGAGGTTCTCCAGGTCCGCACCGGTGAAGCCCGGCGTGCCCTGCGCCAATTTGCGCAGATCCACATCCTCTGCCAAGGGCTTGTTCCGTGCGTGGACCTCCAAGATGGCCTCGCGTCCGCGGATGTCCGGCAAGCCCACATAGATCTGCCGGTCGAACCGTCCCGGCCGCAGCAGTGCCGGATCCAGGACGTCTGCCCGGTTGGTCGCCGCCAGGACCACCACGCCCTCATTGGCAGAAAAGCCGTCCATCTCTACTAAGAGCTGGTTGAGCGTCTGCTCCCGCTCGTCATGGCCGCCGCCCAGTCCCGTGCCGCGCTGGCGTCCCACGGCGTCGATCTCATCGATGAACACGATGGCAGGGGCAGTCTTCTTGGCCTGCTCGAACAGGTCCCTCACCCGGCTGGCACCCACGCCCACATACAGTTCCACGAAATCGGAACCGGAGATAGAGAGGAACCCAACATCTGCCTCCCCGGCCACGGCCTTGGCCAGCAGTGTCTTACCGGTGCCCGGCGGCCCCACCAACAGCACGCCCTTGGGGATCCGGGCCCCCAACGCGATGAACTTCTTGGGATCTTTCAGGAACTCCACGATCTCCTGGAGCTCTTCTTTTTCCTCATCGGCACCAGCCACATCGTCGAACGTCACTTTCTTGTCCTTGTCCGTCAGCACCCGCGTACGCGCTGTGCCGAACCTGGCCATCTTGTCCGCCCCCATACCGCCGCCCTGGGCCCTGGCGATGAGGAAGTACCACGCCAGGCCCAAGACCACAGCTACCAGCACATAGGGCAGCAACAGGGTCACCCAGTTGGTGGTCTCCGGTTCTGGATAATCATATGCGGTGATGATCCCCTCGGCATACTGCTGTTGGACCAAGTCGTTGAGATCGTCATAAAAGAGCTGGAAGTCATACAGTTCGTAGCGGATCGTATCGCTTCCGTCCACTTCCTCCCGCAGCTTCATGGTGAGCGTATGGTCCGTGCTGATATCGAAGGATACGACCTGCTCTTCCAGAAAAAGCTGGCGGACCTGAGAATACTCCAGCTCAGGAGCACGGCTGCTTGCCTGCCACAGCCAAGCGACGCACGATATGACGACCATCCCCAGGAAGAGGATGCTCAGATTGGACATACGGTTTTGTTTTGTCACGGGTCCGGGACCTCCTTTCCCGCCGAGTCCTCTCCAGCGGGAGTCCTAATTTCTCAGTATCACCAAGCCCCTGAGGTCTGGTGCTCCGGCTGCGTCCGGGGCCGGCCATCGCCGCGCCCTCAGTGATCCGAATAGACCTCGGGCCTGAGCACGCCGATGTACGGCACGTTCCGATATTGCTGGCAGTAGTCCAGCCCATAGCCCACCACGAATTCATCCGGCACCACGAAGCCCGCCAGATCGGCAGTGATGGCCTTGGTACGGCGGGAGGGCTTATCCAACAGTGTCACGATGGTGATGGACGCCGCGCCCTTGGTCATGAAGTACTCTTTCAAAAACGCCAGCGTGTTGCCGGAGTCCAGGATATCCTCCACGATGATCAGGTGCCGCCCGGTGATGTCCTGCTGGAGATCGTGGGTGATCTGCACCCGGCCGGAAGATACCGTTGCGTTCTGATAGGAACTGACGGCGATGAACTCCACGTCGCTCTTTACCTGACAGGCCCGGACCAGGTCCGCCATGAACACGAAGGACCCCTTCAGCACCCCCAGGAACAACGGGTCTTTATCCTGGAAGCGGTCATACAGCTCCGCGCCCATCTCCGCGACGCGGGCTTTCAGTTCCTCCTCCGTCACCAGGACTTTCAGGATATCGCGCTCCATCTCACTTCTCATGTTCTCTCTCCTTTGCCGCTTCGATGATCTGGATGAACCGGCAGGGCTCCCCTGCCGATGCGGAAAACGCCTGATCCACCCCCAGCCGCCACACTGCAGCCAAGGTCCCTCCCGCGTAGACGGCTGGCAGCCGGTCCCGCTCCGAAAGGGAGATGCGGCGGTCCAGGCACAGCCGCTTGACGCTGCGGCCCCCGCCGTGGGTCTCCGGCAAGATCAGCCGGTCTCCCGGCGCCGCCGGTCCCACAGTGAGGCCCATCCGCTCCCCCTGATGCCAGGGGCGGATCGCCAGGCCCTCCCCTTCCCGGTGGTCCAACAGGATGATGCGGTAGTCCCCCCAGGTGACGGGGCAGCCCGGCAGCAGTTGGACCTCCGTCAAGGTCTGGGGGCGGGTCTCCAGCATCAGCCACTCCCGGCAGTACCGGGCGGTGACACCGTGGGGCAGGTCCAGCCGGCTCTCCTTGCCCCAGAGGGTGTTCCGGGTCAGGTAGAGCATGGCGTTCAGTTGGGCGGCGGTGATGTCTTTCCGCCCCACGCCCAGCAGGTCGAACAATCGCAGCAGCATTCGGGGCTTCACGGCGTCGCTGGCCTCCGCCAACGCCCGCTTTGATAAGGTCACCCGTCCCTCTCGTACCTCCACACGGGCGGTGCGGCGGGCAGCCTCTTCCTCCAGGGAACGGTCCACCACCCGCAATCGGCGGCCGGCGCCGTTGATGTGGGCCACCGCCTGGGGATTGATCTGCCTCAAGCGAGGCATGACTTCCAGCCGGAGGAAATTCCGGGCCGCGGCATCCGGGTCGGCGTTGGTGGTGTCCTCCACATGAGGGACACTATGGGCGGCGGCGTAATCCGCCAGCTCTGCCCGGGCCACGTCCAGCAGGGGACGGTAAATCCCATCCTGCTGCCAGGCCATACCAGTAAGGCCCGCCACACCGGTGCCCCGGATCAAATTGAAAAGGATGGTCTCCGCATTGTCGTCCGCATGGTGGGCGGTGTAGATGCGCACACCGCCAAGCTTTTCTGCCTCCCGGCGCAAAAAGGCATAACGCAGGTCCCGGGCCGCCTCCTCGATGGAGCGGCCCTCTGTCTCCGCCCGGGCCTTCACGTCTCCGGATCCGGAAACGAACGGGATACCATGGGCAGCGCACCAGTCCCGGACGAAGGCCTCGTCCCGGTCCGATTCCGCGCCCCGCAGCTGATGATTGAAGTGAGCGGCCACGACCCGGCCGCCCCGCTCTCTGCACCACCAGTCCAGCAGGTCCAGCAGGCACATGGAGTCCAGTCCGCCGGACACGGCGCAGAGCACCGTCCGCCCCCGGCCCGGCAGGGTCCACCTGGGCACCCGGCCCAGCAGATCAGCCCTCGTCATACCGCGTGTCTAACGTGGAGAAGGTGGTGTACTCCGGCATCCACCGCAGCTCCACTTTCCCCGTCTCACCGTGGCGGTTCTTGGCCACGATGCACTCAGCGATGTTGTGCTTCTCTGAGTCCTCATGATAGTAATCGTCCCGGTAGAGGAACAGCACGATGTCCGCATCCTGCTCGATGGCACCGGATTCCCGCAGATCTGACAGCATGGGCCGTTTGTCGTCCCGCTTCTCGTTGGCGCGGGAAAGCTGGCTCAGGCAAATCACCGGCACGTTCAGCTCCTTGGCCATGATCTTCAGCATCCGGGAGATATCGGACACCACCTGCTGGCGGTTCTCTCCCGCGTAGCCCTTGCCCCCGGCGGAGGTCATCAGCTGCAGGTAGTCGATGACCACCAAGCCCAAGTCGTCCAACCGCCGGCACTTGGCGTTCATGTCCGCCACGGACAGCATGGGATTGTCGTCGATCCGGATGTCCACCTTGTTCAAGATCGTGGCCGCCCCGGCGATCTTCTCCCAATCGGTCTCCCGCAGGGCGCCGGTCTTGAGGCGGTTGTTCTCCACCAGAGCCTCGGACGCCAGCAGGCGGGTGGCCAGCTGCTCCCGGCTCATCTCCAGGGAGAACACCGCCACTGTCTTGTGGACGGCCTTGGCCACGTTCAGCGCCACGTTCAGGGCGAAGGAGGTCTTGCCCATACCGGGGCGGGCGGCCAGCAGGATCAGGTCCGACTTGTTCAATCCCGTGATCTTTTGATCCACTGCGGACAGGCCCGTGGAGAGTCCCGGCAGATGGTCCTCACTCTCGCTCATCTCCCCCAGGCGGTCCAGCACCTCCGGCAGCACCTGCCGCAGGGGCACCATGTCCTGGGCGCTCTGGCCCCGGCGGACGGCGTAGACCTTCTGTTCCGCCGCCTCCAGGATCTCAGATGCCTCGCCCACGCCCTCCTGCACCATGGCGGTGATCTCGGCGGCCGCCTGGGCCACGCCCCGCAGCAGCGCCTTGTCCCGGACGATGGCCACGTACTCCATGACATTGGCGCTGGTGGGGGTGATCTCCATCAGCTGGGCCAGATACGACCGGGTGGTCTGCTCGTCGTAGGTGCCCGCCTTCTGCATCTCCTCGCAGACGGTGATGCCGTCGATGGGCTTGGCATAGGTGAACATGGAGTAGATGGTCTCAAAGATCTCCCGATTCTGCCGGAGATAGAAATCCGACGGACGGAGCTTGTCCATCACGTCCTCGACGCAGTCGGCATCGATCAGCATGGAGCCCAGGACAGCCTGCTCCCCCTCCAGAGAGTGGGGCATCTGCCGCAGGAGCAGGTCTTCATTCGCCATGGATGCTCACCTCCCATCTGTCTTTCCAGACGGTCCCTTTGGCCGGACGGCAGCAGGTCTCGCTCATGCCGGAATCATTTCTCTTCGAACACGGATACATAGACCGTACCCGTCACCTCGAAGCCCAGTTTGGCTTTGACCTGATAGCTGCCGAATGCCTTGATGGGCTCTTCCAGCACCAGCTTCTGCTTGGGGATGTCGATGTCGAACTGGTCCTTCAGTCCATCGGATATCTCCTTGGTGGTGACTGCGCCGAAGAGACGCCCGCCGTTCCCGCCCTTGGCGGTCAGCTTCACCATGCAGCCCTTGAGCTTCTCTGCGGTGGCTTCCGCCTCCGCTTTCTGGCGGGCCTCCTCGGCCTTGCGGGCCATCTCCCGCAGTTTCATCGTGTTGATGGCGTCTGTCGTGGCGGCGACCGCCAGCTTCCGGGGCAGAAGATAATTCCGGGCATACCCCTCGGACACTTCCACCATCTGGCCTTTCTTCCCTTGGCCTTTCACATCCTGTTGCAAGATCACTTTCATGATAACGTCTCCTTATGGTCTTTCCATTCCTTGATCTATTCTTCCAATTCTTTGGTCCGTTTTTCCAGCTCCTCCAGTCGGTCGTCCTGGCTGGACAGGACACTGACCAGCACCGACAGGACTAGGGCGACGGACGCACCGGCCAAGTACGCGTGCCGGCTGAAATCGAAGAGCTGATATCCTCCGAAAAGGAGGAAGAGTTCCACCAGGACCAGGCATATCCCGAACGTTGAAAGGAACCTCTTCATAGTCAGCGCTCCCCTCTTCACTTCTCGAAATAGGCATCGATGGCCGAGAACAAGCGCTCCCGCACATCCTCAGGACTGCTGGACTCCACCCGGCCGCCGGCAGTGGTGGAGTTCCCGCCGCCGCCCAAGGCCTCCAGGATCACCTGGACGTTGATCTCGCCCAGGGAACGGGCGGACATCAGCACGTCTTCCCCGTGGCGGTAGAGCACGAAGGACGCCTTCACCCCCTTGAGCCCCAGCAGCTCGTCCGCCGCCTGGGCTGCCGCCACCCGGTCCACACCGTCCTCCGGGACCACAGACACGGCCAGTGTGTCCCGATACAGCTCTGCCCGGCGGATGATATCATACCGGGACACCATGTCCTGCAGGTCGTTCTGGAACAGGCGCTGGACATCGGTCGTATCCGCTCCGGCCCGCCGCAGGAACGCCGCCGCCTCGAACGTGCGGCCGCCGGTGCGCAGCGTGAAGTGCTTGGTGTCCAGCACGATGCCTGCCAGCAAGGCCTCTGCCTCTTCCCGCAGGAGGTCCGTAGGCTCCACCAAGTACTGCAGCAGTTCTGTCACCAGCTCGGACGCGGAGGAGGCATATGGCTCGTGGAAGCTGAACGCGGCGTTCTCGATATAGCTGGCCGCGCGGCGGTGGTGGTCGATCACCGCCACCCGGTTGCAGGACTCCAATATCTGCTGGCTCTCCACCATATCGGGGCGGTTGGTGTCCGCCACCACCAGCAGCGTGCCGGGCTGCATCTGCAAAAATGCCTCGCCCGGATCCAGGATCACTCCGGCGTATTCCGGCAGGGCGCGCAGCCTGTCCAGCACCGCCTGCGCGGCATTGTGCTCCAGATCGATCACGATCTTGGCCCTCTTCTCCCGCTTCCGGGCGATACAGCACAGCCCGGCCGCCGCACCTACTGCGTCCATGTCGGCGAAACTGTGACCCATGATATAGATCTCGGAGGCGTCTGCGATCAGTTCGCTGAGGGCGTTGGCCATGACTCTGGACTTGACTTTGGTGCGCTTTTCAGTGCTCTTGGCCCGGCCGCCGTAGAATTCGAAATCCATACGGTTGCGGACCACCGCCTGATCGCCGCCCCGGCTCAGGGCCATCTCCAGCGATAGGTTGGCGTTCTTGTACAGCTCCGCCACGCTCTCGGCATCCTTGCCCACGCCGATGGAAAGCGTCGGATGGACGCCCTCGCCCACTTTGATGTCGCGGATTGTATCCAGGACAGAGAACTTCTCCTCCGCATAATGCTCGTAGTGCCGCTCTTCGAACGTGAAGAGATACCGGTCCCGTTCCGTCTTGAGCAGCAGGCCATTGGCGCAGGCGGCCCAATTGTTCAGTTTCTCGTCGATCTGGGCCAGGACAGCACTGCGCGCCGTGTCCGCGCAGGCTTTCATCAAGTCCTCGTAATTGTCCACCATCACGATGGCCATCACAGGGCGTGTGGCGAGATAGCGCTCTCTCAGCTCATCGGCGTCCGTGGTGTCCACCCAGTACGTGGTGGCCACCAGGTTCTGCTCCCCGCCCCGGCCCTTGGCCCGGACCAGGGAGCCATACACGCGGAAACGGCGGCCGTTCATCGTCACCCGCTCGGGGCACTCCTGCCGCCCCTCCACCAGCCACTGCACCGGGAGATCCGGCACCGCCTCTTCCACTTTCATCTCGAACAGATGCTCCCGTACACCAGCCAGCTGGAGGAAGTTCTCATTGCTCCAGATGACCTCGCCGGTATCAGGACGGAACACCATGATGGGCAGCGGTGAGTGGATGAGGGTGGATTTGCTGGCGGTGTCCACGCTGCCGGTCACACTGTCGATATACTGCAGGACGCCCTGCCGCCGCTTCCGACCGTTTTTGACCCAATAGATATAGAGGCCCACCGTGGCCGCCAGTTCCAGCAGCCCCAGCAGCGGGCTGACCGTGACCGCGGCCATGCCGAAGAGGGCCATGCACAGGAAGTATAGCTTCATATTGGGTTCCAGCAGGCGGGAGAGCTTTTTATTGTTCATCCGGGACATCTCCTTTTGGGGGAAGACATACTTTTAGAAGTTTAGTATACCAGTTTTCCCATAAGGAAGCAACCCGCCCCGGCAAAAAAGCGCGCTTCCGACCGTGCCCCGGCTGGCCGCACCGCAGGAAGGACGCATCCCCCACCGATCCCCGGTCCTGGGAGGGGCGCCGTGAAAAAAGATGTATACAAATCGGGATCTGTGTGCTATACTACGTTGGGATTATCAGATGGAACGGCATCGGGAGGCGCGCTCCCGAGCTGTTTGGCCATCTGTTTTTATGATATTTTACTGATGCGGGCGGATCCCCACATCAGTCGAATAGATCAGCTTCCATAGTGACTTTTGGGAGGACGTGACCGAACCCCTGCCGGCGAAACGGGGCCGCGCAGGCAACGGACGTCTCTTGTTGGCGCGCCCTTTTCCGGCACGCTTGCCGCGTCCTGCCCGATTGTCTGGGGAGCCTTACATCATCTTGATAATACAAAGGAGCATACGAGAACAAATGGCAGAAAAATTGAAGATCATCCCTCTGGGCGGGCTCAATGAGATCGGCAAGAACATGACCGCCTATGAGTACGGCGGGGAGATCATCGTGGTAGACTGCGGTATGGCGTTCCCCGCGGACGACATGTACGGCATCGACTGCATCATCCCCGACGTGACCTCCCTCATCAAGAACCGCAGCCGTATCCGGGGCCTGTTCATCACCCACGGCCATGAGGACCACGTGGGCGCGATCCCCTATGTCCTCAAGCAGGTGAACATGCCCATCTACTGCACCCGTTTCACCGCTGGGCTCATCAAGCTCAAGCTGGAGGAGCACGGCCTGATCAAGAGCACCAAGCTCATCACTGTGGAGCCCGGCAAGACCGTTCGCGCCGGGAAGTTCAACGTGGAATTCATCCACGTCAACCATTCGATCGCCGATTCCGTGGCCTTCGCCATCCACACGAAGATGGGCATCGTGGTGCACACCGGCGACTTCAAGATCGACTCCACCCCCATCGACGGCGAAGTAATCGACCTGGCCCGTCTGGGCGAGCTGGGCAAGGAGGGCGTGCTGGCCCTGTGCGCGGATTCCACCAATGTGGAGCGCCCTGGCTTCACCCCCTCGGAGAAGACCGTGGGCGCCACGTTCATGCGTCAGTTCCAAAACTGTGAGGACCGGATCATCGTCACCACCTTCGCCTCCAACGTCCACCGGGTCCAGCAGGTGCTGGACGCCGCCGCCGCTTTCGGGCGGAAGGTAGCCGTCACCGGCCGCAGCATGGAGAACATGATGAAGGTCTCCACCGAGCTGGGCTATATGAAGGTGCCCAAGAACACCCTGGTGGATATCAACAAGATCAAGGGCCTGCCCAAGAACAAGCAGGTCATCGTCACCACCGGCTCCCAGGGCGAAGAGATGAGCGCCCTGTACCGCATGGCCTTCTCCACGCACAAACAGGTGGAGATCGGCGCGGGGGACAAGGTGATCCTGTCCGCCTCCGCCGTGCCCGGCAACGAAGTCACGGTGGGACGGGTCATCAACGAGCTGTTCCGCAAGGGCGCCACTGTGGTGTATGACCGCGCGGATATGCTCCACGTCTCCGGCCACGCCTGCCAGGAGGAGCTGAAGATCATCCACGCCCTCACGAAGCCCCGTTTCTTCATCCCTCTCCACGGTGAGCAGCGGATGCTGCAGATCCACTCCCATCTGGCGCAGTCCATGGGCATGGACCGCAACCACATCGCCATCGCGGACAACGGCAACGTCATCGAGATCACCGGCAAGAGCATGAAGATGGGCGCCACCGTCCCCGCGGGCGAGGTGTATGTGGACGGCTCCGGCGTAGGCGACGTGGGCGCCGTGGTCATGCGGGACCGCAAGCGCCTGGCCGAGGATGGCATGGTCGTCGTGGTCCTGCCCATCTCCTCTCACGACGGCGCGCTGCTCAGCCCGCCCGAGATCGTCACCCGCGGCTTCATCTATGTCAAGGAGTCCGGCGATCTGATGAAGGAGCTCCAGAACGTGGCGATGGAGGCCGCCGGGTCCGTTGCCCACAAGCGCAGCCGGGACGACGGCGAGCTGCGCGGCACGGTGAAGTCTGCCGTCAGCAGCTATCTCTTCAAGAACACCAAACGCAGCCCCATGGTCATCCCCGTCGTGACGCGGCTGTGAGCGCCCCCCGGCCTAGCTGTCCGGAAAGACAAGGACGCGCATCTTCTCCAGTGATCCGCTGGGGAAGATGCGCGTTTTTTCCTCACGCGGGCCCTGGGCAAAAAAGTCGGGAGAGGCCCATGGGCCTCTCCCTGGAGCATATCGTTCCCTTGGAGCCTCGTGCCTCACTGCGCCTTGGGCTCTTCGCCCTCAAAGACCGCCTTGGCGCTGGCGGCCAGGCCAGCCAGCCCCTGCAATTCGCTGGGGATGATGATCTTGGTCGCCTTGCCGTCCGCCACTTTCTCCATGGTCTCCAGCGCTTTGAGCTTCACCACCTGATCGTTGGGCGCCGCTTCGTTGAGCAGGCGCAGCGACTCCGCCAGAGCCGTCTGGACCCGGGTGATGGCCTGTGCCTCCGCCTCGGCGGCCATGATGCGGGCCTCTTTCTCGCCCTCCGCCTTCAAGATGGCGGCCTGTTTGGCGGCATCCGCCTTCAAGATCGCGGACTGCTTCTCGCCCTCCGCCACCAGGATCTGGGACTGCTTCTGCCCCTCCGCCTGGAGGATGGACTCCCGGCGCTCCCGCTCGGCCTTCATCTGCTTCTCCATGGCGCTTTGGATCTCCTTGGGCGGGATGATGTTCTTGAGCTCCACCCGGTTGACTTTGATGCCCCATGGATCCGTGGCCTCGTCCAGGATGGAGCGCATCTTGGCGTTGATCGTGTCCCGCGAGGTGAGCGACTGGTCCAGCTCCATCTCGCCGATGATGTTGCGCAGCGTGGTGGCCGTCAGGTTCTCGATGGCGTTCATCGGGCGCTCCACCCCATACGTGTAGAGCTTCGGGTCTGTGATCTGGAAGTAGATCACCGTGTCGATCTGCATGGTGACGTTGTCCTTGGTGATGACGGGCTGGGGCGCGAAATCCGCCACCTGCTCTTTCAGGGACACTTTCTTGGCGACCCGCTCGATGAACGGGATCTTCAGATGCAGGCCCACGTTCCATACTGCGCGGAACGCGCCCAGACGCTCCACCACATACGCGCGAGATTGCTGCACGATGACGATATTGGTGACCACCAGCACCAACACCAGCACGATGAGCACGATGACTACGATCGTTCCGACAGGCATTTCTTCTCCTCCTCTATCATCGATATCGTTTCCACGAACAGTGTGACGCCTTCTATCTTTGCCACCCGCACCCGCTCTCCAGCGGGGATCGGCGTCCCCCCCACGCTGCGGGCCGTCCACGTCTTGCCGTCCACATAGACGGCACCGGCAGCATCCTCGCCGCCGATGGCTTCCGTGACCTTGGCCGTCTGCCCAAGGACACGGTCCGCATTCGTGGGCACGATCTGTCCGGCAGTCACCTTCCGCACCAGGGGCCGGGTGACCGCCAGAGCCGCCGCGGACACTGCCACGAACAGCACCAGCTGCGTCAGCAGCGTGGATCCCGCCGCCGCGCCGATGAGCGCCGCCACCGCACCGGCCACGAACCAGATGGACACCAAGCCAGCCGTGGCCGCCTCCACCACGCCGAAGAGCACCACGGCCGCCAGCCAGAACCAGATCATACCTTCCCTCCTATCCGCATCGCAGCGGGCCGCCGCTCCCGGCCGTCCGTGGGGCGGACCGCTCGCTCCGGGTGGTCTGCCCACATCCGATCGATCATTTTTCCTGATATCGATTATAGCATACCCGCAAAGCGGATATCATTTCATTTTGGTTACGATCAGATCCGTTGCATGTCCAGTAGATCCTTGGTATACTGGCTTCGATATCGACCCGACCCCGTCGGGCATCCGATCCATGAAGAGGAGAAATAGGATATGATCCTGACTGTTCCCTGTCTATTCGGGCTGGAGGGCATCGTGGCGGACGAGATGCGCCGCCTGCAGCTCGGCGGCGTCCGCGCCGAGAATGGCCGCGTCCGCTGCGACGGCGCCCCCGCCGACATCGCCCGTCTGAACATCAACCTGCGCTGCGGCGCCCGGGTGCTGATCGAGCTGGGCTCCTTCCCGGCTCCAGATTTCGAGGTCCTGTTCCAGGGCGTTTTGTCCCTGCCCTGGGAGGACTTCATCCCACGAGATGGGGAGTTCCCTGTCAAGGGCTATTCGCTGGACTCCGCGCTCCACTCTGTCCCCGCCTGTCAGGCCATCGTCAAGAAGGCCGCCGCCCGGCGGCTGGGCGGCGCCTATGGCTGCGAGACGCTGCCGGAGACCGGCAGCCGCTATCAGATCCAATTCTCGCTCGTCAAAGATACGGCCACGCTCTATCTGGACACCTCCGGCGAAGGATTGTTCAAACGCGGCTATCGGGCGCGGAACATAGGTGCCCCCCTGCGGGAGACGCTGGCGGCCGCCCTGGTGCTCCTCTCCCGCTACCGGGGGAAGGACCCCTTCTGCGACCCCTTCTGCGGCAGCGGCACGATCCCCATCGAGGCGGCGCTCATCGCCAGGAACCGGGCCCCGGGCCTGGACCGGCGCTTCGCCGCCCAGAGCTGGAAGGGCCTCCCCTCCCGCCTCTGGGCAGACGCCGCGGACGAGGCCATGGACAAAGAGTTCCACGGCACCTATGATATCTGGGGCGGCGACATCGACCCGGATGCCGTGGCCTTGGCGCGGCACAATGCGGAGCTGGCCGGTGTGGAGGAGGATATCCGCTTCGAAGTGGCGGATGCCCGGAAGTTCCGCCGGGACAGTACGTACGGCCAGCTGGTGACCAACCCGCCCTATGGCGAGCGCCTCATGGAGAAAGCGGAGGCCCAGGAGCTCTACCGCGCGTTCGGCCATGCCGCGCAGGACCTGCCCCCACAATGGCGGATAGTGATCCTCAGCTCTCATCCGGAGTTCGAGCGCTGCTTCGGCCGGCAGGCGGACCGCAAGCGGAAGCTCTATAACGGGATGCTCAAATGTGACGCGTTCCTATATGGGAGGTATGGCAGATGACCTGCTCCTCCCGGAGGACAGAGGAGGCGGCAGCCATTGCGCCATGTATTCATCATCAATCCCAAGGCCGGCAGGCACGACCAGACCGCCCGCATCTATGCCATGGCGGACCAGCTGCGCCGGCGGCACGGGCTGGCGTGTACCTGCCTGCTCACTGACCGCCCGGGGAGCGCCAGCAGGATGGCCCGCCGCCTGGCGGAGGAGGGCTCGCCGCTGCGCGTGTACGCATGCGGCGGAGACGGCACCGCCCATGAAGTGGCCGCCGGGCTGGCGGGCTGCCCCAACGCCGCCATGACCTGCATCCCCGCGGGCACCGGCAACGATCTGCTCCGCAACTTCGGACCGGACATGGCGCGTTTCCACGATGCGCAGGCCCTTTGGGACGGGGACGTGTTCCCCCTGGATATGATCGAGTGCAACGGCCGGCTCTGTCTCACCATCGCTTGCAGCGGGATCGACGCGCAGGTCGCCGAGGGCGTCCACCGCTTCAGCCGTTCCCCGCTCCTCAACGGACGGGGCAGCTACCTATGTTCCGCGGCCGCCGAGCTGCTCGCCCACGGGCTGCGGCACCGGTGGAGCGTCTCGCTGGACGACGAGACCGTAGAGGAGGACCTCGCCTTGGTCTCCATGTGCAACGGGCGGTATTACGGCGGCGGTTCCATGCCGGTGCCAGAAGCACGGATGGATGACGGCGTGCTCCATACGATCCTGGTGCGCACCGTCAGCCGCGCCACCTTCGTCCGCCTCTTCCCCGCCTACTCCGCCGGAGCATATCACCGCTTCCCCGACATCGCCCGGGTCGTCACGGCCCGGACCGTCCGCATCCGCTCGCAGGAGGATATCGTCACCTGCCTGGACGGCGAGTGCTTCCACAGCCGGGAGGTGACCCTCCGCCTGTCGGACCGGCGCGTGAACTTCTTCGGTCCCAGGGGCTGTGACCCGAACGCCACCGCGGTCCCCCCGCCGGAGGCCTGAGCATCTTGTCGGATCCCGCCGGTGCTTCGGTATTTACAAAATCTTCATAGATTTTCTGCCTCTACCCCCTTTACAAATCCAGATCCTTGCGTTAAGATAGCAGCGTTAGCACTCGAGAGCGATGAGTGCTAACGCTGATTCTTTGATTCGTTTATTAGATTTTTTATACTATAAGGAGGAATTCTCATGAAACTCACACCGCTGGCAGATCGTGTCATCCTGAAGATGGAAGAGGTCGAGGAGACCGTCAAGGGCGGCATCATCCTCACTGGCAGCGCCAAGGAAAAGCCCTCTGTGGCGGAAGTCATCTCCGTCGGCCCCGGCGGCAACGTGGACGGCAAGGACATCGTCATGACCGTCAAGCCCGGTGACAAGGTCATCACCAGCCAGTACGCTGGCACCAAGGTCACGCTGGACGACCAGGAGTATGTGGTGGTCCGTCAGGGCGACATCCTGGCCATCGTCGAGTAACTGCACTGGAAGAGGGGATCGTGTCCCCCCCTTCAAAGTCCCCCATCAGTGACGTCAGTCACTGGCGTGTGCGCCCCAAGCGCGCATAGGTCGGGGATCTTCGCCGCGTACACGACACGGCGGGAACGATCAGCATCTCTCCTTCCGCCCCACGCGGGAGGACCGGAGAGGCCACAGGTCTCCCCTGGCCCCTTTCTCGGGGCCGTCTCACAACGTATATCTATCTTCTGAATTGGAGGTTCGATGAATCATGTCTAAGCTCATCAAGCGCGGCGACGAAGCCCGCAAGGCTCTGGAAGCCGGCGTCAATTCTCTGGCCGATACCGTCAAGATCACTCTGGGCCCCAAGGGCCGCAACGTGGTCCTGGACAAGAAGTACGGCGCTCCCCTCATCACCAACGATGGTGTCACCATCGCCAAGGAGATCGAGCTGGACGATCCCTTCGAGAACATGGGCGCCCAGCTGGTGAAGGAAGTGTCCACCAAGACCAACGATGTGGCCGGTGACGGCACCACCACCGCGACGCTGCTGGCCCAGGCCATGATCGCCGAGGGTCTGAAGAACCTGGCCGACGGCGCCAACCCCATCGTGGTGAAGAAGGGCATGGCCAAGGCCGTGGAGGCCGCCGTCAGCGAGGTCAAGAAGCAGGCCAAGACCGTGGACGGCTCCAAGGATATCGCCCGCGTGGGCGCTGTGTCCTCCGGCGACGAGACCATCGGCACCCTGATCGCCGATGCCCTGGAGAAGGTCTCTTCCGACGGCGTCATCACCATCGAGGAGTCCAAGACCGCCGAGACTTACAGCGAAGTGGTCGAGGGCATGCAGTTCGACCGCGGCTATATCACCCCCTACATGGTGACGGACACGGAGAAGATGGAGGCAGATCTGGACGATCCCTATATCCTCATCACCGACAAGAAGATCTCCGTCATCAATGACATCCTGGAAGTCCTCCAGCAGTTGGCCCAGGCCGGCAAGAAGCTGCTGATCATCGCCGAGGACGTGGAGGGCGAGGCCCTGTCCACCCTGATCGTCAACCGTCTGCGCGGCAC
>CALXDL010000023.1 GCA_944387055.1 uncultured Oscillospiraceae bacterium | reverse complement strand
AGCCCGCCCCCTTCCCCTTGGCCGTGACGGTGCCGGAAGGACAGCCCAGGTTCAGGTCCACTTCCTTGTACCCCAGGTCCTCCACCACCTCCGCCGCCCACAGGAAGTCCGCCGCCCGGCGGGTCATCACCTGGGGCACCAGGGGTAATCCGCCGTTGGCCGCCGGGTCCAGTTCACGCCGGTCCCGCTTGGTGAGCAGGTGCTCCGCAGCCGGTGAGAAGAAGGGGATGAAGTAGCGGTCCGCCCCACCGAACATCCGGTGGTGGACCCGGCGGAACACCAATTTGGTGATGCCGTCCAGCGGTGCGAAGTCATACGTCCTGATCATCGCGCCCGCCTCACCAGGCCGAAACGGTGCCATCGGCCCGCGGCTCCGTCCCGCCTACCAGGGTGCCGTCCGGCCTGCGCCAGATGATCTGTCCCCGTCCCATGTCCAGGCGGCTGTTCACGATCTCCACCTCGTGGCCCATGGCCGCCAACTGCCGCGCCACGTGGGCCGGGACTTCCCGCTCCAGCTGGATACGGCGTCCGCCCATCCACTGGAACCTGGGCGCATCCAGGCACTCCTGCGGGTTCATGTGGAAATCCACCGTGTTCACCACCACCTGCACATGGCCCTGGGGCTGCATGAAGCCGCCCATGACACCGAACGGTCCCACCGGCGCTCCGTCCTTCTTCAAGAAGCCGGGGATGATGGTGTGATAGGATCGCTTGCCGCCCTCCAGGTAATTGTCGCTCTCCGGATCCAGCGAGAAATTGGCCCCCCGGTCCTGGAGGCTGATGGCGGTGCCTGGCACCACCACGCCGGATCCGGATCCCGTGTAATTGCTCTGGATGAAAGAGACCATGTTCCCCTGCCCATCGGCGGTACAGAAATACACTGTCCCCCCGCATGCGGGATCCCCGGCCTCCGGCCACAGGGCCTGAGCGGTGATGAGACGGCGGCGGGCGGCCGCATACTGCTCCGAGAGCATATCAGACACCTTGGTGCGCATGTACCGCGGATCCGCCACGAAGGCCTTGGCATCCGCGAAGGCCAGCTTCACCGCTTCGATCGTCCGGTGATACGTCTGTACATCCTCCCGGCAGCCGCCCAGGTCCAGGCCCTTGAGGATGTTCAGCGCCATGAGCGCGGTGATCCCGTGTCCATTGGGCGGCATCTCGCACACCTCATATCCCCGGTAATCCACGCAGATCGGCTCCACCCACTGCGGGTGGTAGTCCGCAAAGTCACGCTCTGTGAGATAGCCCCCCGTCCTGCGGGAGAAGGCCACGATCTTCTCCATGAGCGCGCCCCGGTAATAGCTCTCGCACTCCGTCTCCGCCAGGGACTCCAGCGTGGCGGCGTAGTCCGGGCAGCGGAACAGGTCGCCGGCCTCGTAAGTCCGGCCGTCCTTGGTGAAATAGTCCATCCAGGGGCCGAACACCTCCGGCTCCCGGGCCGCCAGGGCTGAGAAGCGCGCAGTCTCCTTGCGCCACTGTTTCGCCACGTTGACAGGGATACAGTGGCCCTCTCTGGCATACCGGATGGCAGGGGCCATCAGCTCTGCCAGCGGCAGGGTGCCGAAGCGGCGGCGCAGCTCCGCCCAGGCGGCAGGCGCACCGGGGACCATCACCGGCAGCCAGCCCTCCAGCGGCACGGCGTCGTATCCCGCTCTGCGCACCGTATCGGCGGAGAGGGCCCGCGGCGCCACGCCGGAGCCGTTGAGGCCATAGAGGCGTCCGCCGGTCCACACCAGCGCGAAGCAGTCGGAGCCAAGGCCGTTGCTGGTGGGCTCCACCAACGGCAGCGTGACCGCCACCGCCAGGGCAGCGTCCACGGCGTTGCCGCCGCGCTTCAGCACGTCCAGTCCTACCTGGGAGGCAATGGGAGAGGTGGTGCAGACCATACCGGACCGCGCGAACACAACGTTCCTGCGAGAGGGATATGCATATCGAAGAGGGTCGAATGACGGCATATAGATCGATTCCTTTCCATATCCAGCCTCTATCCCGGGAGGTGAGGCGGCGATTTTCTTCGATTATACCAGACTGCGGTCCAACGGTCCATATCTCATCTTCGGAAAGATGCGGCTCCCACCGTTCGGGAGGCCGCTGCCCCTCTCCCCAAACGCGGGAGGAGGCCCTGAGACACGAGGTGGTCTCAGGGCCTCCTCCCGCACGGCCTGCCCGTCTTGGCTGGCGCGGGCTCTCCCAGCCCCCCATGGCCTCCAGCGGCAGGGGCGCGCCTGTCCGCTTTTCCATAGAGGGGAGCTAGGGACATGCCTCCCCGCGCTCCGCATCCGCCTCCTGACGCTGACAGCGCAGCAGGGCCAGCCGCTTCTCCACCCGGTCCAGCCATCTCTCCACGGCCTGCACCGCGCCGGCGCCCCCATCGTCCCGCAAGGCCAGGAGCGGCAGCAGGTCGCACCCGATGCAGTAGTAGGCGATGTCCTGGGCGATCCGCCCCGCGCCGCCCCCGCCGTGGGTGCAGAACGGGACGATGCATCTCTCCGTCGGCATGGTCTGGTAGAGGAAGGACGCCAGCGGCGGTGCCATGGTCCCGCACCAGTTGGGCGTCCCCAGGAACACAGTCTCATAGCGGTCCCAATCCAACGGGAGCGGACACAGCGCCGGGCGTGCCTTCTCCTGCATCTCCCGGCGGACCCGTGCGAGCGTCTGCTGATAGTCGCTGGGATAGGGCGTCTCCGGCCGGAGCGCATACAGGTCTGCTCCTGTGTGCTCCGCCAGGATGTGGGCGACACGCCGGGTGTTCCCCGACCAAGAATAGAAGAGGATGAGGCTGTCGTCTATCATGGCCACGGTCCTCCCTCAGCGGTAGGACCGCTCTAGGATCTTCACGCAGTCGGCGTGGGTCAGTTCGCACGGATCGGCAGAAAACAGTCCGCCCATCGTCGCTCTCGCGTTATCCGCGATCTTGTCGAACTCCTCGGGGACGAACCCGTAGTCAGACAGCTTCAGCCCGTCCACCCCGCATTCCTTCTGCAAGTCTGCCAGGGCGGTGACGAAGTCCTGGGGTTCTTTGGCGTCCGTCTTGCCCAGAGCCTGTGCCATGCGCACGAAACGCTCCGGGCAGCAGCCCGCGTCCACGAAGTGCTGGTAATAGGCCAGGGAGATCATGATCAGTCCGGCGCCGTGGGGCAGGTCGGGATGGTAGGCGCTCATAGCGTGCTCCAGGGAATGTTCACTGGTGCAGCAGCCGGTGACCATGGCGTAGCCGGACAGGGTGTTGGCAAATGCCATGCCCTCTCGGGCCTCCAGATCGTTCCCATCGGTCACCGCCCGGGCCAGGTATCTGCCCACGTTCTCGATGGCGGTGAGGGCCACCATATCGCTCATCCGGTTGGCCATCTTGCCCATATAGACCTCCGTGGAGTGGAAGAGAGCGTCAAATCCCTGATAGGCGGTGAACTTGGGCGGCACGGAGGTCATCAGCTCCGGGTCCACCACCGCCAGCACCGGGAACAGGCTGTCCAGCCCTCCGCAGCCGATCTTCTCCCGGGTCTCCTCGTTGTTCACCACGCCCCACTGGTCCACCTCGCTGCCGGTGCCGGCGGTCGTGGTGATGCACACCACGGGCAGGGGCGCGTTGGGCAGCGTCTGGCCCTTCCCGGTGCCGCCGGAGACATAGTCCCACAGGTCGCCCTCGTTGGGGGCCATCATGGCGATGATCTTGGCCGCGTCCATGACGGAGCCGCCGCCCAGGGCCACCACGAAGTCGCAGCCATTCTCCCTGGCTGCTTTCGCTCCGGCCATGATGGTGGACTTCAGGGGATTGGCCTGGATCTTATCGAACAAGACGGTCTGGACTCCGGCGGCGGCCAGCTCCGCCTCCGTGCGGGCCAGGGCGCCATTCTCCCGGACGGACCTGCCGCCGGAGATGACCAGCAGCGCCTTGGTCCCCGGCAATCTCTGTCCATGCAGGCGGCCCAGCTGCCCCGCACCGAACAGGACTCGTGTGGGTGCGTACATCATATAACTCATGAGAACTCCTCCTTTGATGACGAAAGGCCGACGGCAGGGATCTCCCGGCCGCCAGCCTATCTCGATCCTGTTTGGATTGTAGATTGAACGCAGAGGATCGTCTAATACCCATGTTGGATGATGTATCATGCCTAAACCATATCGTCAGGCCATCTGTCCTCCCGCAGATGATCCCGGAAGCAGGCGGCCGCCGGGTGGAAGATCCGGTTCTTTTTCCAGGCCAGCACATGTCCGGTGGTACGCTCCGGGGTGAACGGCCGGAAGCACAGAGGGCCCTCTCCCCTGATCGCGAGAGCGCCGCCTACGGCCACCGCATAACACAGCCCCTCCTCCACCAAGAGCGCGGCATTATTGAGCAGCGTGTGCCCGGAGAAGATGTGCAGGGCGCTGCGGTCCACGCCGAACCATCCGGCGATGTTGTCCCGGACGATCTCCCGCCGGGGCATGCTCAGCGGCAGGGAGAGCAGCTCCTCCTTCCCGATGGCCTCTTTCCTCGCCAGAGGATCGTCTTTGCGCATCACCAGCCCCCAGGTCTCCCAGTAGGGCAGCCGGATATAGTCGTACTTGGCCGCCTCGATGGGCTCCAGCAGGACCCCGAGATCCAGCTCGCCCCGGTCCAGCTTCTCTCGGATGTCGTCCCCATCGGCGCTGTACAGCTCGAAGCGCACCCCGGGATGGATGCGGGAAAACTCCGCAAGCGCCTCCGGCAGCATCCGGGAAGCGCAGGATTCCACGCATCCCAGCACCACTGTCCCGCCCAATCGGCCGCTTTGATCTTCCAGGTCCCGCCGGGTCTTCTCCATGAGCGTGATGATCTCCTCCGCCCGCTGCTGGAACAGTACCCCCGCGTCGGTGAGCGTCACCTGCCGCCTGCCTCGGTCCAGCAGAGCCACCCCCAGGTCTTCCTCCAGATCGGTGAGCTGACGGCTGATGGTGGGCTGGGTCACATGGAGCTGCTCCGCCGCTTTCGTGATGTTCCCCACCCTGGCCACCGCCAAAAAATATTCCAACAGTCGAAGGTCCACGGCATCCCCCTCCTATCATGTTCCGTCGATATGTCTATGATATCATTATCTGGGCTCCTCGGGAAAAAGTCAAGCCGCCTCCGGTATGCTCCATCACAAAGTGCTGTATCGAGCCAGTCATCCGGGTGCCCGCGGCCTGTATAGCGTGCCATATGGTCCAGGCATGGTACATGATCCGGCATGGGTATTTTACATTTCCTTCGCCCTGTTTTAGAATAGGGCGTGGAGGACCAGCAGGGCATCTGGATGGGAGCCCCTTTGGGACATCGCTCCCCCCTGTCCTGTCTCCCGCCCCTGCGCGGCCAGCGTCCCCGGAGCACGGCCGTTCCCGTCCCGCCGGACACCAGAACAAGGCGCAGGAATGGACTATCCGATCGACACGATCAGAGGAGGAATACGCGATGGAATACCGTAAGCTCCCCCACGGGGAGGAACGAGTGAGCATCCTGGGGCTGGGCACCAGCTCTATCGGTATGGCAGGGAAAAAAGATATCCAGGCCACTGTGGAGCAGGCTCTGGCATCCGGCATCAACTTTTTCGACATGGCTTCTGCAGACGCGGCGCCCTTCCCGGCCTATGGGGAAGTCCTGGCCGGCGTCCGGGACAGCGTCTATCTCCAGATCCACTTCGGCGCCGACTACCAACGGGGGACCTATGGATGGACCACCGATCTCGACGCCATCAAGCGGTCCATCCATTGGCAGCTGGAAGCGCTGAAGACCGACTACATCGATTTCGGTTTCCTCCACTGCCTGGACGAGGAAGCCGACCTGGATCGGGTGCTGGAGGGCGGCGTGCTGGACTATATCCAGCAGCTCCAGCGAGAGGGGACGGTGCGGCATATCGGCATGAGCTCCCATACCCCCCGTGTGGTGGAACGGGTACTGGATATGGGGATCTTAGACCTGCTCATGTTCAGCATCAACCCGGGCTATGACTATCATCACGGTGACTACGCCATCGGCGGTGCCGATGAGCGCATGGCTCTCTACCGCCGGTGTGAAGCCGAGGGCGTGGGCATCTCGGTGATGAAGGCCTTCAGCGGCGGACAGCTGCTGAACGCCAAGACCTCCCCCTTCGGGCAGGCTCTGACGGAATACCAGTGCATCCAGTACGCGCTGGACAAGCCCGGCGTCCTTACTGTGCTGCCCGGTGTCCGTGACCGGGAGGACCTTACACGGATCCTGGGGTTCCTGGACACGGCCCCGGAGGAGCGCGACTACTCTGTCCTGGGCTCCTTCGCCCCCAGGGACGCCGCCGGCATGTGCGTCTATTGCAACGACTGCCAGCCCTGTCCAGCAGGCCTGGACGTGGGCCTCATCAACAAGTACTACGACCTGGCCCGTGCGGGAGACCAACTGGCCCGGGACCACTATGGACATCTGGACAAGCACGCCGGGGACTGCGTCCAGTGCGGCCACTGCGACCGCCGCTGTCCCTTCCACGTGACCCAGACTGGGCGGATGCAGGAGATCCAGGCCTATTTCGGCCGGTGAGCGTGGCGCCCGCCAGACCATCCGCCAGCCAGTTCCTGTAAGGCCGGACGTCCACGGACCTCCGCAGGTCCTCCCGTCCGCCGCCGTCAGGAGGGGGCAGCAGAGCGGCGCTCTTTCCTCTCCTGAACAGCGGGACAGCATGTCGGACAGTCGGAGCCTGATCTGCTCAGATAGGAGGAGATGCAGAGAAAGGGATGGCTTGCCTTAAAGGCGCGCTCCCATAAAGAAGTAATTTGAATGTCGCAGGGCGGCATGGCTGAAAGGTCATGCCGTCCTGCCTTTTCTTTGCCGTTCCACGGTCTGATTGTCGCCCGGCAGGTTGACTTCTCCGATGAAGTTCCAGACCAATTCAATCTTTTGCCTGCGATGGCCGCTGGATTTGTCCGGCGCATGGATGATGATTTTCTTTACAAACTCATTGACGAGGGTGGGCGTCAGTTCACGAATACCCACATATTTTCGTACAATGGCTGCGAAGCTGTCAAAGTCGGCTTTATCCTGTTCAAAGGTTTCTACCGCTTCCCGCCATATTTTGACCTGCTCTGTCAGTTCTTTTTGTTCTGCCTCATAAGCAGCGGAGAGTTTCAAGAACCGTTCATGACTGCGACAGATTTTGGACTCCACTTACAAGGGTTCTCCGGCAGCGGTTTTCCGGCACGCTGGACATAGTGGGCCTTGACCGTAAGAACGTGTTCGGCGGTCAGCAGCTTGGCAATCTGCATAGGGCCTTTCCCTGCAATACACAAGGCAAAAATACGCTTGACAATCCCGGCGTTCCCTTTGGCGCGCATAACGGCCCGGATTTTCTTACTGGTATCGCGGGCATAGAAGTCGTTGAACAGATTGCGAAAAGGGGTGAAATCATTGTCCCCTTTATCGCTGTCCACACCGTCAT
>CALXDL010000022.1 GCA_944387055.1 uncultured Oscillospiraceae bacterium | reverse complement strand
CTCAGACCAATACGTCCCGCCCTGCAGCATACGGGTCCAGATATCTCCGCCCAAGATATGCAGCGTTTGGGCCACCGTGTCGCTGCCAAGTCCGATCACGCACAGGAGGGACCATCCCACATTCACATCGGGCGGTCCGTTGGTAAATCCAGACGAGTCGCCGTCCAACCGGTAGTTTCCGGACGCAAAGACCGTGTTCAGGTCTGTGGTGGGGAGCAGATACGAGATCTTGTCTATCTTCTCCGCCAGGGCCGTCTCCACGCTCTCCCCGCCGGTGGTCTGCACCTGCCCCGCGGTGACGCTGTGAGGATTGTTCTTGTCGTTGATGTGCTGCGTCAGGCTGCTCTGCGCACCGGCTATCCCGCTGTCCCAGCCCTCCGCCATCGACGGGGTGACGGTCACATCCTCCACCCACTCGCTCCACGCCCCATCCATCTGCGTCCGCTCGTACCACTTTTTCGACGACGCGAACGAGTAGACCCGCTGTGTGCAGTACTTGTCGTTGTGCATCATCACATATCCGATGTACCACTCATTCTGGGTCGGGGCGTTCGCGGCAGAGATCGCCATGAAAAAGCCGTTGTAATCCGCTGCGTTCCAGTCCTCGATCAAGGTCGCACCCTTCATGAAGGCGCCCAGCGAAGTATATGTAACCAAGCTGGGGAAGGCGGCCCCTAAAGCATTCACGCCCTCCTGGGCGGCATTGACTTGCTGCATCAGATAGTTATAACCGTGCTGCTGTGTCAGGCCTACATCAGTGCCGTTTGGTCCTACTGTCTGGCCGTAGGTCCATTGCTCCGGCAAGTCTGCCGGCAGCGGGGGCGTAATCGGGTTATCAGCCATTGCTTACCACTCCTTCCGAAACGGGGATGATGTGCTTCATGATCGTGCTTCCTGTTACAGGTACATACACGGAGGAGGACGTCAGGACTGCTCCGTCATGTCCCAGGAGTTCCGCCTGTGTGATCGTTTCTGCCTGCGTCTGCGCCACCGTATACGTGATGGTAAGGGTCGCCCCGTCCACTGACTTATCGATATCCGGTATCGTGACGGACCCGTTGATCCTCGCGCTGGCTATGTCTCCAGCGGCAAAGTTGGCCACGCCCTCCAAAAGAGCCTGTTGGATGGAAGGGGTCGTTGGCATCTTGATCACTCCTTGTCCTTGTTCTGTAGCAAAAGGCTGCACGCCAAGCCCCCAGGCGCCCAGTTGATAGTGATAAGTCAGCTGAGATAGTTCGATGGTCTCGGACAGTAACAAGCCGGCGCGCAAATAGGGGGTATTCACATAGACGATGTGCGCCGGCTTGATCTTGTTCACGGTATAAGCCACCTCTGTGGCGTACTGCTGGTCCTCCGCACTGCTTTCGATATAGAGCGTATAGTTGGGGTAATCCACTGTTACCGTCCAGGCGCCTGGCCCTATCAGCTCGTCCAGCTTCTGATACAAAAAGCCCAGTGTGAAAGGTGGTCGCGTCGATACCCGGTTGAGTATCCGGGCCCGGCGAAAATCCAACGACTCTACTGCGGCGTTTGGGACGATCCCGAATATCTGCTCCCATTGGCTGACGGCCCCGGCGTCCATAGTCTGGAAGAAGAAATTGTCCGCTACTGCAGCGATCTCCTCAGCCAGCGCTTCGAACTGCTCCTGTTCTGTCTGGCAGATCTCTTGGTAATCCAGGATCGCTCGATACCACGGCGGGAGCAGCGGCAAAAGTTCGGTGTCAAGCTTCACTGAGCGTCACCTCCCCCAAGACCGGGACCTGCTGTGTCGTTCCGTTCTCCACCAAGGTCAGGTCGGCCGCTCCGCCATTCAGCCGCACATTGGTGGCATTGACCACGCCCGAAGAGCCCACGATGGCCGCAGTCACTCGAGATACATATACGTCCGCCGCATATGCCACGTCATTGTCGCTGACATTGACCGCCCAGCTCTGCCGGACAGTAAGCAGATAGGCCTCCAGTGCTGCCTCCACCAGCGGCTGCACCTGCTCGATAGACGAGCCAGGTGATAGCGCGACTGTGGCGGATACGTTGACCGTCAGCTCTGTGGGGGCGACGACGCTCACCGTCGCGCCGATAGGTGCCGTGCCTAGCCCAAGTCCTTGCCCGGGAGGCGGGTCCACGGCGTCCTGCACGTTCTCCACCAACTCCGCAGAGGCCGACAAAAGGTCCGCTCCCAGGATGGACAGCTTCACCGTCCCGCCGCCGTTCCAAGTGGGGTATACCTGCACCGCGCCTACACCGTCGATGGCCAATACATACTCGCGGTAGGATGCGATGTTCCCGCCGAAGGGCCGCTCATTCAGGGCTGTCACGAGCCGCTGCCGCAGCTCCTCATCGGTCTCCGTATCGTCGCCTGGGACCAGGATATCGGTGATCTGCGCCGACGCCAGGCCCGGGATAGTGGTGATGGGCAGGATGGGCCCGGTGTACTCGTTCCCGATAGCCCCCGGCGTCTCCGCCGTCAGCTGGTACTGGTTGGCCGTCTCCGTAGCTGCTGTCACCGCGAAATTGATGCTCTCGGCCCCGTTGATGGTGGAGAACCGGGCCCCGATGGGGACCGCTGTATCGAAGACGCCCAGCCGGACCGCGGACGAGGCGGGATACCGGACCAGCCCAGCGATCACGGCCAGATAGTCTAAGGACTGCCCAACAGCAGTCTGCACGAATGCCGCTTTCTGCACCTGGTCCAAAGATAGATAAAAGCCCTCGAGTGCCCACGCGGCCGGCCCCAGAGCAGTAGGGATGGGAGAGGTGTCTCGCTTGTCGTACGTGTTCGGGATACGGTCCAGCATGGCTTTCAGGATGTTCTGATAAGTCTGCGAATTAAAATCGATCAATCCACTGTCACCTCCACTGTGGTCTGGGTATCTCCGTATACAGTGTTGACGGTCAGCGATGCAGTCAGGATATCGCCATCTACGCTATAGGTAAATCCAGAGATGCCCCGCACCCGGTCGTCCATCATCAGGGCGTCCCGGATACGCCGCTGCAGTTCGGATGCTACATAGCCCGGGTCCCGTCCGAGGAGCCCGTCCCATTGCATCCCGGAATACGGCCGGTAGATCTGCCAGCGGAACCGCTCCACGTTCAGGATGATCTCCACGGCCTGCCGTACAGCAGCTAGGCCCTCTGTTTCTCCGCGGATCCTTTTGGCGGCCGTATCGATCAACCAGGTCTTAGACGGCTGTTGCTCGAATCGCACACCATTGGAGATGTCGATGCCTCCGACCGGTAAAGTTGCCATGTCTCCCTCCTCAAAACACTCTTGATAGGACGATGAACCTCTGCCCGTTCTGGACCCGCAGCAAGAGGACCTTGTCGCCATATGCGAGCGCGCGGTTGAGGATGATGTAGCCATCCTCTACAGGCAGAGGACGGCCGTCTTCGATACAGGTAACATCGTCTAATGCCACGCTGCTCTCGAAGCGATCCTGTGATAAGGCCCCGCCCGTCGTATAGGAACCAGACAGCCCCTCTCCGGTATCGGATCCCCCGGTCGGGTGTGTGTGGCCCAGCCCGGATACACTGTGCGCATGCGCCAATCCGCTGGTCGTATGGCTGTGCGCCAAGACGGGGATCTTTTTTTCAACGACGGCTTCTGTCAGATACAAGACCCCCCGTCTCAAAGGGGCCATGGCCGTGTTGATGGTGATCTCCAGTGGATCTGTACGCGTCACAGTCCCGACCCGCAGATCCGTAGGCTGCCCGGCCTGTTGGTTCTCTTGCATCATCTGCAGCAGGACATCCCGCAGTTCCATAGCCCCTCCTAGATCGCCAGTGTCTCAAACTCCATGGTATGGACGTCGTTCTGCCATGTGTGTGTCACCTTTTCCAGCAGGACATACTGATCCAGGTCGATGTCCCCAAGGCCGGTCACCTGCATCAAGACCATCTGCCCTGCCCGCAGCCCGGGGACGCCAAGGGAAGATACCTTCAGTGTCCGCATCCGCCGGTCGTAATAAGCGAGAGACGCCTCCGCCTGCGCTTTCATCTGGGCGTCGTTCACGTCTCCGTCCACGGTCTGGTAAAGCTGCAGCAGCCCCCATTGCTCGATGTTGGCGGAATCCTCCGCGATCACCACGTCCGCCCGTCCAGTCTGTTCGTTGGGCCGCGCCAGCTTCACGGAGTTATAGGTCTGTTCGTCGATATCCGTCTTATAGTCGTACTCTGTCAAAAGAGACCGCTCACCGATTGTCACATCAGCGATCATGTCCGCTGCCTCTGTCAATGCCAGTCCGTCCCCGTCGTCGTAGAAGATGTATACCTTCCCGGTGTTCAGGAGCGTCTGCTGCACAGCCTCGCCGATCATATCCAGCACGGTCTCATCCTCTTTGATGAAGGAGGGGATGGCATATCCAGTATCCGCAAGGTTCCCGACAGGCAGTTGGAAGTCCCCCGCGATCTGCCGGATCATATCTCCGACGGTCTGGCCGTAGAACGCGTAGGACGCATTGGCTTTGAGATACCGCAGCCGGTCATAGCAGGTGACCTCGATCTCATCCCAGCGGTTTTTGGTCTTCGTGAACACCCAGCCGTAAAACTGCACCTGTCCATCCACAGAGAATCGGACGACGTCCCCCTCCAAGAAGGCGATATCTCCGGCCTTGTTCAGGGTAAACTTGAACGTCCCCGGGCTCCCGGTCCGGTCGGTAGTCCAGGATGCTGTCTGCGTACAGTTCGCCGCATCCCATATCTTCCCGCTGCGCTTGTTGGCGATCAAGAGCTCGCACGTCATGTCGCACTCACCACCTGTAAAGCCTCAGGTCTCATCCAGCCCAACGCGCCGCCGCTTTCCGTCGTCACATGGACTGGATAGGCCCTGGTGGCGTCCACGATCCGGGAGACCACTACCGTCCGCCCGTTGCTGTCCCCATGGGGCTCGTCCCCATAACTGGTGTAATAGTAAGGCCCGTTCGCGATGCATGTCGCCCCCGCTACCAACTGTCCCTGCGGGACGTCCCGGGATGGCTCCGTAGTCATTACTGCCGGATCCGTCCCGGTAGCCGCCTGCTGTACCTGGATCGCCTGTGGAGAGTAGTCTCGATACTCCGTCAACTCCAGGTCGTAGTAAAAGTCTCCCGTCTCGCCGCCCCGCTCTTCCGTGTTGAATTGTGTGACCAGCGCCTCAAAGCCCGTGTCTCCGGTCAAGAAGGGCTCCCCATCCTCATAGTAGCGGACAGGCGTGTAGAGGACAGGGGCCCGGTCGGCCATGGCGCGCTCGAAGAACTGGATGTAGAATTCGGGGGGCTGGAAGCCTCCCGCAGTCAACACGCCGGTGAAAGGCCGGCCTGGGAAGAACGACGAGATGGTGACCACCCGCTGCTTAGGGGCTCGGGGGACCATGATCGGGCCGATGCCCAGTACGTTATATTCGCTGTTGTCGTTGTCCCGGGCCACGGGCAGCTTTTCTGGGTTCACCGGTAAACGTAGCACCTGCCCGTCTCGTGTGAAGAATAGGCCGAATCGATTGCTTCCCATCCCGTCCTCCTCTCGTCAAAACGCCCGTGCTGTGGACCGCATGGATCCGGAGGCGGCCTGTTCGATCAGGATATCGCGGATCGTGTCGGCGAGCTGCTGCCGGTCCGCTGCTGTGCGGCCTGTGTTCTGCCCTGTGATGTTGATGACCGGGGTCTGACTGGTCAGGTTGACGTTCGCCACATATCGCCGTTCAGCCACGTCCACCAAGGACTTGATGTCCTCTTCGGACATGGCGACGGACTTTTTGATGCCGGCCACGTCAGACCCTATCCCGGAGAGCTGCTCTTCATACGGCGGGACATCGGGCACGCCCGTCCCGCCGCCTGCGGCCTGTTCCGCCCGTTTCTGCTCGATCTCCGCTTGCCGTGCAGCATGCGCAGCGACGCTGGCCGTCATCATTTCCGCGAGCGTCTTGGCCCGTTCCGCTTCCTTCGCGGCGGCCTCCTGCTCGCTGGCCGTCAATTTTGCGTGCCGCGCTGCCTTCTCCGCCTCGTTCTCCGCCGCGGCGTTCGCCGCGAAAGTGGCCTGCTGGATCGGGTCGATCGCTACGCCGGGGATCTTGTTCACCTGCTCGATCATCCAATTGATGATATCGATCGCGCCGTTCACCATGTCCTGCAGGATGGATAGGACGCCCACCTTCATGTCGCCCATCCAGTCCTGGATCTTCACGCTGACGCGCTGGAACTTCAGCGCCATGCTGTCCAACCAGTTCTGGATATTGTACACGCCTGTCAGGAATCCAATCTTCAGCGTGTCCCACCATGTCAGGACCGCGTCGACCGCGGTGAGCCATGCGATCTCAAGCCCGCCAACGGACTGCACCCATTTCGCGATGGCCGCAACGATGAGCGCGATGATCACGATGACCCAAGTCAGGGGGCTCGCCAGCAGCGCGGCATTCAAGCCCACCTGCGCGCCGGTCGCCGTCTGGGTCGCGGCGGCCTGCGCCAGGGTCGCCCCTGCCGCCATGGCTGACCGTGCCGCGCTTATCGCGGCCAAGAGATTGGATATCTTCTGCATCGCGTTGTAGATCAATATAACGCCGGTCAGCGCTCCGACCGCCGTTACCACGCCCATGATGATGGGACCGACGGTCTCCATATTGTTCGCCAGCCAGCTGATCGCCTCCAGGACGGGCTGCATCGCTTGGATGGCCGAGTTCTTGAACATCGTCCACACCTGGCCCCAGGTCATGGGCATCGATTCGAACTTCGCGTTAGTCTCTTCTGCTGCGGCGAACATGGCGTTTTTGACCACGTCTGCCGTAACGGCGCCCTGTGAGGCCAGCTCCCGCATCTGCCCTACCGTCACGCCCATGTAGTCCGCGATGGTCTGTGCGATCATCGGTGTCTGCTCCAGGATCGAGTTCAGCTCTTCGCCTCGCAGCACGCCGGACGAGAGTCCCTGTGTCAGCTGCAGCAGTGCGGCGCTGGCCTCAGTGGCGGACGCTCCGGACAGCACGATCTGTTTATTGACCTGCTCGGCGAAATCGATAATCTCCTGATTGCTGTCGAACGCTTCCCCGGCCAAGGTACCGAGCTTTGCCACGAAGGCCGCTGTCTCCGCATAGGCACCGCGGCTCCGCTGGGCGGACGCGAAGATCATATCGCTCAGCTCTGCGGTGGTCTGCATCCCGTCGTTCATCATGTCCAGCCGCGCTGTAGTGGACGCGATCGTGTCGGACAGGGCCGTCAGCGCTTTGACGCCTTGGATCCCAAGATAGGCGCCGGCCAGGCTCTTGACGCGCTCCACGAGGGAGGAGGTCTGCGCTGCCGCCCGCTCGGCGCCAGCGCCGAAGTCCCGCGTATGCCGACTCGCCTGTTGCGCGGCGCCGGACGCCTGGCCCAATAAGCGGATATAGCGCCCGACCGTATCCGAAAAGCCGTCCGCCAATATCAATTCGTCTTGGATCGTCGCCATCCCTGCATCCCCCTCCGCTCACTTTTTCTGCCTAGACTCGATCTCTTTGTGGATGAATTCGCACACCAGCACGCGCTCTCGGTAGGGGAGCTGCTCATATCGGGAGGGAGGCCACCCAAGGTTCACGAAGCAGTAGTAGGCTGCCAGCGCCTCCGGATCCGGGGCGCTCCCCCCGATCAGTTTTTTGCCGTCTCCTCCACGTTCTCGTCGGTGTCGAACCCGGAGAGCGTCAGGATCTCTCGGAGCAGTTTCCCATACTCCCCAGACAACAGCATCTTGCCAGGGACGAGCAAGGGGTCCATCACGCCGTAGGCGTCGCACAGTTCCTTGCTGGCCATATCCGGCTCCACCGTGGCCGCCACGATGATACGGCGGTTATAAGCCAAGCTGTCCAAGGCCTCCTGCCGCTGCCCGTTCTTGGTCGTCACTCTCGTGGACTTCTTGATGAGCTCGTCGTTCTCTTCCTGTGTCAGCGACCGGATCCGGAAGGGGACGGGCTCCCCATCCTCGCCCAAGAACCGTTTCGAGATGATGACTTCTTTCTCTTCCTGCACCGCTGTCGGATGCAGGAAAGCGGATAATCTGCTGCTCATATCTGATATGCCTCCCGTCTCTGTCAGCTCCCCAGCTGCGCCGGGTCACCGAATGCCTGCAGCCGTGCCACACGGGTCCAGGCGAAGTTGAAATCGTAGTTCAGCATGGCCTCTTCGTCGTTGAGGATGGAGAGCGGGATGGTGCCCGTCAGCGTGCAGCCGTAATAAGCCATCACCTGGGACCCGATGCTGGTGGCGGGATCGTCGTTGGTGATCTGGATGTCGAACTCCGGCATCACACCGGTCTGGATATACTGGAGCACCATGTCCGTGAACAGGTTGGTCCCATAGTAGATGTTCCCGGTCCCGGTGAGCTTCGCGCCGTTGTTCTTGTTCTGGATCGTTCGGGTGCCGATGACCCGCATGTCGCTGGATTGGATCTCGGCGTTCGTGGTGATGTTGCGCATACAGGCCACCTCGATGTTCCTCCCGTCTTTCGTGATGAACACCTTGCCTTCTGCGCCGTTCACCGTGTCTTTTGCCAGCAGATAACTCATCTCTCCACCTCCTTAGGACACTTCCAGGGTCATATAGATCTTGTTCACGCTGCCGACGGCCTGGATGGCGATATTGACCACGATGGCATCGATGGCGTCACCGGGGAGCACCTCCACATCGTCCGCGGAGAAGTTCTGGATGCCGTTGTTGCCCTGGATATCCAACAGATACCCCACGATGGCCGCCTTGAACTGGGAACGGCCCTCGGCGTTGTTGTCCACGACGCCGATGAAGCGCTCCGAGAACTGGCGGTAGATATCGTTGGCGATGGTGTTGCAGAGACGCATCACCCGGTTGTAATGGAACACCTCGCCGGTGTCTGCGGTGTAGGTGGTCAGAGAATCGATATCGTATTCCACCTTCACCACACCGTTATCCGCGAACAGGGTGAATTCGCCGTTGCGGTCGGCCTCCTCGTACTGCGCGTTCGTCAGCAGCGGAGAGACCGAGACGGCGCCCGGGTACTGCGCGTAAGTCAGGTCCTGGTCATAGAGCGCGCCCGCCTGTGCGCCTCCCACCCACCAGGTCGTCTGCGCCGCTGTCAGCGCGGTGCCATCAGATAGCGTCACTCCGCTCTGCACGTTGATCACATACTGGCTGTCTGGAGCCGTCAGCCCGGAGGCCACCAGTTGCGCGTACTGCCCGGCCTCTTCTGCGATCCGCCGGATAAAGGACATCAAAGACTGCTGCACGGTTGGGTCGGTCCCGTCATAGATCATGATGTCGAACTTATAGGGCTCGATAGCGGTCAGATAAGCAGAGTAGGCCGCAGTCTGCACGGTCCCGTCCGCACCGCTCGCCAGGGGCTTACCGCTGTCAGCCGTCAGCGCGCCAGTCCCGGAAAAGTCCACCCAGTCATTGCTCACCAGGTCGTCCGCCTGGGCGCCGGTCTGCTGGTCCACGATCTGCCCATCTACGATGGTAGAGACCAGGAACGACCCAGACGGCTCTGTGAGCTCCGTGACGGTGACGGAGATGTCGTTCCCGCGCGCTCCGGGATACTTGGCCGTGGCCACCAGGGTCCCGAGCGTCACTGTGGCCTTGGCCGAGCCGGATGCGGATGGGCGGTACAGCAGCACCTTGTTCGGGGGAGCTGTCCGGTTCGTGCCCTTGAATATCTCCTGCAAAAATCGGTTTTTGCTGTCGGTGATGTCATACCCGGTGTAGGGCGTCATGTCCGTCCCCGCCTCGATCTCCATCACCTGCGCCACCGGCCCCCACGACAGGGGCTCGCAGATGGTCACGGTGCCGCGCTCTCCCACCGTCAGGCCAAGTCCCGCCGTGGACTTGAATCGGATGTATACGCCGGGTCTTACTTTGTTCTGGCTGGTCCAGGTCCCACCTGCCACGATCGATCACACTCCTTCTTTCTGACTCTCAAAAAATGCCTTGACCGTCCTCTCGGCTTCGGCAATGGTATATTCCGGCCGATTCAGGACTGCCGCGAGGAAGTCCTGTTGATATCCTGCGAAGCGCCTGTCTTTCAGCAGGGCTTCCCGTGTGTATTTCTTAGCCATTGGCCACCTCCTCGTGGTAGTCCATCCTCTGCATCTTCACGGCGTCCTTCGGCAGGTCCACCCACACCCGCAGCTCGAATTTATAGTGCAGGGCGTCTCGGTCGATCCGCCACTCCCGGTCGTAAGTCCGCAGGAGGGTCGTCTCCTCCGACGTCCCGTCCGTATAGGGGAACGTCTCCATCATCAGGTCCAGCGCCTCCGCCGCCTGCTGATACAGCTCCTGCATATCGGGCAGGTCGTAGTCCACCAGATAGGTCAGATCCAATCCGATCCGCCGCAGGAAGGTGCCGGACCTCCGCCGGGGCTCGATATAGGCGTAGCGCTGCTGCAAGAACAGCATGGGGGGCTTGCTCCCCTGCTGGTTCGGGTCCTCATAAAAGGTCACGCCAGGGAGCGCGGCCGCCAGATGCTCCGCCAGGGATCTCGCGACCGTAGAGATCGTGAAGTTCATGCCAACAGCCTCCGTAAGCTCTCCGCCCCGGCCCTGACGGCCCGGTGGTATTCCTCGTGGGCCGCCTCCTCCATGAACAGTCCCTCCACATATTGGGTCCGTGTCCCCACCATGATGCCGCCTCTGCCGCTGGGGTCATACTCCAGCAGCCCGGACGCCTCGTTGAGGTTCAGCCCCGGGACGAAATGGCGGTCCATCCGGTGCCCGTCATTGACGTAAGAAGCATATCCCTTGTCATTGTTCAGCTCCGTCACGTATTTCTTGCCGCGGACTGCCGGAGCGAGCTTCGAATCCGTCGCCCAGTGCTGCTTCATCTCACCTGTGCGGCTGTTGGTGCCGGCCAGATCGTCCAGCGTGGGCGGCGTCAGCTCCGCCGCCTTCTCCACGGCTCGGATCGTTGCGTCCCGCGCGATCGTGGAGAACTGCCTCTTGATACGGGGCTCAGCCTCCTGAAGCTGCCGGATCCGTTCCTCCAGTGTCATCTCGCCCTCCTTTCACGTACGCCCTCTGTGTCAGCCGGATCTCTTGGTGCGCCAGGCCGGGGATGATGGCGCCGAAGGGCTCGTAATAGACGTTGGGCTCTGCCGCGAACGCTCGGAACGTGGGGCCGGGCCGCCCCAAGCGCGCTCCGCGGTGGATGATCAGTTCGTCGCCCGCTTGGATATCCGCGGAGATATCGCATGCCAAATGGTCGGACTCCTGCATGTCTGCCGCCGTTTGGGTCATGTTGACGGGCTTGTTGTCGCTCTGATAGACGCGGCAGGGGATGCCG
Organism: uncultured Oscillospiraceae bacterium; assembly: GCA_944387055.1. Classification (GTDB taxonomy): domain Bacteria; phylum Bacillota; class Clostridia; order Oscillospirales; family Oscillospiraceae; genus Oscillibacter. Next base: position 6,265 of record CALXDL010000022.1, on the reverse strand, counting down.
GAGGAGACCTGTACCCGCTCGTGCCGGGTCACTTTGCCGTCCATGACCTCCTGCACCCGCCAGACGTCCATCTGGTCGGTATACCAGTCGGACCAGTTCATAGCACCAGCGTCCCTCCCATCCCGACCAGCTTTGCCCGGTTGGCCAGCATCTGCCCGTAGGTGGTGGCGTTCAGGTCGCCCCAGTCCTCCGTGCCCGCCGTGATGGCGGAGGTGTCATAGCTCACGGAGGCGTCTCCCAGAGTGGCCGACTTGACCATGCCCACCAGCGCTCCAGAGGCCGCGGCCTGCTGCGGCGTCTCATTGCTCTCCGCATAGCTGCGCAGGGAGAGCGTCACATAGTGCGCCACATAGAGCCCTGCGGCATAGCGCCAACTATCCAGCCACTTGTCCGGCTGGATGGCGGCGTTTGCCATCTGGACAATCTGCTCCAGCATGGAGCGAGACCCAAGGAAGTCGCCCTCAGCGTTGAAAAACTGGGGATGGTCCGAACGGAATTCCTCCACAGTGTAGCTCCCAACGCTATGGCCGATATTTGCGGCGGCAGCCCGGACTCCGAAAAACTGCGGCTTGCCCCAGTAAAACATCCCGCGGCCTCCTTTACTCCTGTGTGGTCTCCTTGCCCCGGCGCGTCTTGACCTTCTTTTCATCGGCCGCCTGGGTCTCCTTGTCGGCCGTCCCGGTGGGCACGATCTTCCCGTCCGCCGCAAGGGACTGGAAATAGGGGGTCGCAGCCGCCCAGTCGGGGATCTCCCCCACAAAGCCCCGCTTGACCCGGACGGACGTGGAGCCGTCCGGGCTGGGCAGGATGATGTTTCGTTTGGAGAAAATGAACATGGTGCTTCACTCCTTTGTTAAATCATGTAAATACAGCATTTACTTGTTCCGGTTTTTGTGCTATAATTCAGAATAGAGGTGGTTATTCGTGGAAAAATGGAAAAATATTGATGGATACGACGGCATTTTTCAAATCAGCGATCAGGGGCGGTTGCGCCGGGTCACCGAGATAATATCCGTCCCTGGCCGATGGGGAAAGCCAGTGCCGCGAACCATACCGGGATGGACGAAAGGGCCTGCGTTTCATGCAGAAAGAGGCATCACCATCCGCGGAGGCGGATATTATCAATACACGACCTATTTTCGCGGAAAATGTTGCAATTTCTACATACACAGAGAAGTTGCCAAAGCCTTTGTCCCAAACCCAGACAACAAGCCTTCCGTGAACCACATTGACGGAAACAAGCACAATAACTGCGCTACAAACTTAGAGTGGGCAACCAGCTCAGAGCAAATGCAACATGCATTGAAGACTGGTCTTACCGATTACAGCAGAAGCCGCAATGCTAAGATTGCCAACGCCCGGAAGTCTCTGCGGTGGTTTACGAACGGGGCGGAGGAAATTTGTGTGCCTCCAGAAAAGCGTCCGAAAGGATGGCGCCCCGGTCGAAAACCTCGCCGCAAAGTTAAAAACTAAATTCCGTCTACGTACATGATGGAGGTGGGGTAGAACGGCTGCACCTCGGAGATGTTGGCCATATAGGCGGTGTCATAGCACACGTTGGCCACGTTGGGCGCGCTCATGATGCGGCTCATCGGCACCAGCTCGTCCATCTTGACGAAGCGCTCGTGGTTCACATAGACCACCATGCGGTCCTTGCTGCCGGTACCGGCGCCCTTGCACCACCGGGTGGCGCCGATGAACAGGGAACCGCCGTTCTTGGCGGCCACGTTGTTCTTCATCAGGAAGTCGTAGATGGTCTCGGTGGCCAGGTCGGTGACCATGGTGGTCAGGATGTAGTTGTACTGCTCATAGGGGATCAGGATGTGGTTGGGGATGGCAGTCTCGTCGTACTCGTTGGCCGCCCACACAGCCGTCAGGGCGTCGTTCACGTCCTTCAGGATCTCCTGGGGCGTCTTGGTCGCCCAGGTGGAGGTCCCGGCTGCGCCGTTTGCGGCGGCGGTCTCGGTGGCGTTGGGGTCGTTCACCAGGCCAGTGGTGCCGTACTCGGTGAGGCCCACATAGGTGTTTGCGTCCATGTGCTTGTCATAGGCCATCCGCACGCCGTCCTGGAGCAGGTTGTCCAGGCTGCGGCCGATGTAATTGGCCCGCTGCATGTCCTGGAACATCACCCGCAGGGCCGCCGCGAACACGTGGGCCTTGTACACGCCCTTGTCCACGTTGGCCTGCACGATGGGGATGCCGTTGGCGCCGCCTGCGGTCACGGGGCCGTTGCCGGCGCCGCCGGTCAAGCCGTAGGCCACAGACATGGCGGACACATAGTCCACCCAGCCGCCGCCGCTCTGGATCACGATGTCGCGCGGGTAAGTGAAACTGGTCAGGGGCTTGCGGATCAGCGGGTCCCGCTTCTCCAGCTCGGAAACCAGGAACGCGCCGCCGGAGGCGATGCCGTCCGCGTCCATGACCGGGATGCCGTTTGCAGGCGTACCGGGGGCGCTCTTCATGGTGAAGGTTCCGGCATTGGTGGTGCCCATATTGGTAAAGCTCATTACTGATTTCCCTCCTTCATCAAGCGTTGGAACGCTTCAGGATCACGATCTCCGCGATGCCGTCCGCGTCGGCCGGGCCGCCCCACTGCACGTCGCCCAGCAGCTGGGTCTTGCCGCTCTCAGCCTCGGCCTCGAAGCCGCCCACCACACAGCCGGGGTAGGTCTCGCTGGCGGCCGTGCGTACGTACACCGCGCCACCCAGGCTGGGGGTGGAGCGCTGGCACTTCACGTTGATGCTGCCGCGCATGAACACGCTCACCGGCTCGCCGGCGGCATACTGCCCGGCCTGGGTGGGCCAGGTGACCGCGCTCTTGATCTCCATGCCGGCCACGCCGATAAAGGTATTGGTAGTGGCATTGCCGAACACCACGACGTTCTTATCGTCGTCGTAGGTCAGCGCCATCCCAAAGGGGATGTCTCCGCCGGCGGGTCGGGTGTTCACGATCATGTCGGGCTGTCTTGCGTAGGATCCGGCAAAACCATGGGGCATGTCTTTGCCGATGACCTGTGGATTGAGTCCCATATCAGTTGTCCTCCTTTACGGTCTTGTGAGGGTTCCGCGCGGCGTAGGCTTTCTCAGCCTCCGCGCACATCTGCTCGTAGGTGGTCTTCTGTGTCATCTGCGCGCTGGCTCTCGCGCTGTCCGTCGCCGCCCGGGTGATAGCGTCCATCATGCTGGGGCCCTTGATGGGAGCCAGCAGGGCGTCCGTGATCCTGGCCTTCTCCGCCGGGTCCTTGATGGCGGCCACAGCGGGGCGCACCTTCTTCAAAAGCTCCACCGCGGCGTCCCGGGTGGGTCCGGTCATGCAGTCGGCCTCCGCGGGGATGGTGATGGACTTGCCTTCCTCTTTCCCGGAAAGCTTTTCGATCATCTCGTCCAGGTCGGTCTCGTCCGCGGTGTGCGGCTCTTCCTGTTTGGGCATCATCTTGGCCAGCATGGCCTCGATCGCGCCCAGGCGTCTGTCCAGCGCGTCTGCCGCCGGGCCTGCCGCAGGTGCGGGGCTGGCGTCCTTTGCGGGGTCCGCCTCCGGCGCCTGTTCGGCGGGTCCGGCGTCCAGCACAGAGGCGACGGTGGTCACGTCCCTGGTCAGCTGTTCCAGCTCCTCGGGGGCGGCGTCATTCGCCGCCAGACCGAAGAACCGGTAGAGAGCTTCTTTGGTCTCCTTCTTCATTCGTTTCAGTCCTTTCTCCGCCTGGCCGGCGGCGTCATGTATTGAAACCGTGGATCCCGCCCTTCCTTTCGGCACGACGGCCACGTGGTTTCCGATGATATGGGTCTGCTTATATCCGTCCTGATACGGCTCGAAGCTGCAGTTGTAGCCGCAGGATACCTCCCGCAGCACGCCGTTCTCCACGTCGGATATCAGGGACGGGTCCTTGATGACCAAGTCGGCCACCGTGTTCTCGCCCTCCCGGCGCACGTTCTCCAGGTGGCCCTTGGAATAGCCCGCCTGGTTCTCCGCGCTGAGCATTTCCAGGGGATGCCCGCGGGTCACGTCCTTCCCCTCAAAGCTCGCCATCGCTGATGGGGAGAACACATCTCCTTCCAGCCGGTACACAGTCACCGGCCGCTCCGGGTCCCCGGGCAAATTCAGTTCCCCCGCGGTGTACACCTGGGTGCCGGTACGGTTGATGGGCACGGCGTAGCAGATCAGATAGCCCTCCGGCGTCTTGACCAGGTGCTCTGAGAGATGCGCTCCGTAATACGCTACCGCCATCATCCCACCCCCGGGACCAGCTCTTCCTGGTCGGCGCTCTGCCCTGCGGCTGCCTCCAGCAGCAGGTCCGCGATGATGCTCTGGTGGTCTGTCTCATCGGCCTGGATCTCCAGCAGCTTGGGGATCGCGCTCTCCGGAGCCACGGCCATCACCGCCAGATAGAGCCGCACCGTCTCCGTCTCTCCGGCTAGAGAGCGCTTGAGCAGCTCGATATATTCCGCATGGTCCTCCATAAGTTTCACCTCGCAGGTAAATGAAAAGAGCCGCAACCACCGAGTTCCCTCGATAGTTACGGCTCAAAGGCACAGGCTATGTAGTTTTACACAATGTATAACAGCCGGAATGTCTCTCGGCCCTTTGGCGTCACCAGTGTTTGGGTGCCGCTCCACTGGGTCTTCTCATTATAGCACTCCTTGACCTCAAAGAGGCCATTATTTTTGTCCTCATAGGGAAGAAGCTTTCCTCGCTTGTCGCGATAGATGAATTTCTTATCCAGAAGGAAACTCACAAATTTCTTGGGCGGGATCTCCAACTGTTTTGCCGTCTCGCGAAAGTTGGTCAGCAGGTTCCGAGAGACCAGCTCGTCGAAATACTCTGCTTTCGGCGCCATGATCTGGTTCTCCACAGTCAGGGCTGACAACCGCGCCTCCCGGTCTGCCAGTGTCTTCTGAGCCACCATCAGCGCCTTGGCCATCAGCTCTTCCGGGGTCATGTTTTCCTGGTTCGCGATGTAGCCGCCATTTTTGCGGATGGAGGGGAGGACTTCTCCTGTCACCCAGTCAGTGAACCTCTCCGCTGTAGGCAGTTTGGAACTGAATACCAGCCGGTAGAGGTCGGATTCCGGGATGAAGGACATCTCCTGTTCTCCGCCGTTGGTAAGGATGCCCCGTTTCAGGGCACCCCTGCAATGGGTAGCTACGGCATTCTGTGGCTTTGCATATCCCAACGCTCGGGCCACATCAGATCCACAGAACAACACCTTGCCATCCTCCTCGATGGTGCGGACCTCTCCAAACTCCGAGTTGTTGAAGATCATCAGCTCGTTCATACGGTGGCCTCCTTCACTTCTTTCAGGAGATCAAAGGCTGAGTTCTGGATCAGATTCAGCGCAGGGAGATACACAGCGTCCATGCGGTTGAAGAAGTTTCCTTCCAGACCGTCTTTGGAGTCAAAATGCTCTTGTTCCATATCCTCCATGACCAGTCCGAGCGTTGACACGATGTTGTCAAGGGAAAATTTTACGCTATCCATGTCGATTTTCTTTTCCATGATAAAAACCTCTTTTTCTTGAATTAGAGGCCCCACCATGATAGAATGGATTTATCCAGTGGGAAACCTCTGGGGTATAGAAGCAATCCGTGCATGTGGTAGTGGGCGGGTTGCTTCTAATTTTTTTGCCCTAAAACCAGTTCTATGCCTTCTCGCACAACGTCGGTTCTTGTCTTGTTGTACTTTTTGCAGTGTTCTTGAAGCCTTTTGTCCGTTTCTGCGTCAATGCGAGCCTTGACTTCAATTCCCTTAGGCTTTTCTGATTTAGGCCGTCCTGTCCGTGGCGACATCTCTATCACCTACTTTCCGTGCCACAATAAGTATTATATTTATTGTGCCACGGAAAGTCAAGAGGTTTTTTCATAGCGGTTTCAATTTTCTTTTCATTTCAATCCACATTCCCGCAAAGGGAACGACTTAGAAGATTTTGACTTCACCCTCCCAGGTACATTTCTCACCGTTTGGGAGCTTGCCCCGGCATTTGGTCTGCACACCGCGGCATACGGCTCCGTCATAGAGGATAAACAGCTTTTTCCCACATGCAGGACAGCAGAACCAGTCCTGCCCGTTAATTTTCTTGACCATCTTTGTTTGCCTCCCTGTACAGACTCTGCCAGCTCCTGTACTTCTCATCCCCCGCCGCTTTATGCTTTTGGAAGGTCTCGAACGTCTTAGGCACCCTGTCCCCCAGCGTCATCCTGTAGCGTTCCCACTGGCGGTAGTTTTGGAGCCAGCGCCGCCGCGCCGTCTCTTTCTTCCGGTACGCCTCGA
>CALXDL010000021.1 GCA_944387055.1 uncultured Oscillospiraceae bacterium | reverse complement strand
CAGGGGACCGGGGCAGCCCCGATCCCCTGCCATGGTCTGGGGTGGGTGATGGGACTCGAACCCACAACACCTGGAACCACAATCCAGTGCTCTGCCAGTTGAACTACACCCACCACATATCAGATCTTTACACAGGATGCCGACGTTCGCCCCAGGAGGACTCTGGTACGCCAGAAGGGACTCGAACCCCTGGCCCACTGCTTAGAAGGCAGTTGCTCTATCCAGCTGAGCTACTGGCGCGAATGTTGGAGCAGGTGACGAGAATCGAACTCGCATCCCCAGCTTGGAAGGCTGGTGCCCTGACCATTGTGCTACACCTGCGTATGCCCTCCGTGGAAATCGTCAGCTTTGATATGATAGCATGGAATGATCCTCCTGTCAAGTATCATCTCCCTTTTCCCTCCATTTTTTTACCGGCAGACGCCGAGCAGGCCTCAGCGCCAAGAATGCCCGGAACAGCAGATCCCCGTCGGCTGCACCCGCCAGGGCCCGTATACCGCGCAGGCGTTCTGGATGCCACTGCACCGCCCATACCGGCAGATCCCTGTGGCACAAAGCCTCCACCGTACCGTCGGCTGTCCACTGCACTGCTTCCAGGCCTTTCCCCAGCCGGTCCACTGCCTGATGGTGTGCACTGTTCACCACCGGATATTCTCCCCAAAGGGCTCCTATCGTCCCTGGAGCTGTTTCTACAGTATGGAGGCGATCGGCACCGCCTACCGCACTGTGGCCCGGCAGATCCTGCTGCAGGGTCCCGTCGAAAAACACGTTGATGACCTGGAGACCCCTGCAGATCCCCAGCACCGGCCTCCCGGTGCGGACGAAGCGCTCCAGCAGTGCCAGTTCGGCCGCGTCCCGCCCCGGCCCTGTGTCCCGGCAGGCCCAGTCCCGCTGGCCATAACGCCAGGACTCTAGATCTCCGCCTCCGGGCAGCAGCAGCGCATCACACGCGTCCGCCTGCATCGGGTCTTGGGAACAGAGCAGTTTTCCGCCGGCCGCCGTGACTGCGGCCTGATAGTTCTCATATCGCTCTCGACGTCCCCAGAGCAAGATCGTACCTGCCATGGCGCTTCCTCCTCACAAACATTTTCCCGCTCTATCTTATGCTGTCTCCATTCAGGGCTTGCATCCCGGAGGGAATTATGGCATAATAGACGATGCTACTTGGATGGAGGGCGCAAAGCCTCTCCAAGAGCGGGCGATGCCTGCTGCTCTTACTGGATCGGCAGGCTGGCTAGATCCGCAGCGGTATCGAAGTGGTCATAACGGGGCTGACTCGAAATCAGTTTGCGAGCGATCGCACGAGGGTTCGAATCCCTCCCGCTGCGCCAGCTCGTCGCAAGCGCCATATCGCTTGCGACGAGCTTTTTCATTTCATTGCAAAGCTCATCGCGCACTCATTCTGCTGCTCCTCGCTTCCAAACCGAACCCGCTGCGCTGGGCCTCGGTTTGGGGTCGCCGCTGCGCGGCAGGTTTGTCTCATTGCGAGGAGGTATCGATCTTGACCGGCCCTTCCAGCTCGTCGCAAGCGCCATATCGCTTGCGACGAGTTTTTTATTTCATTGCAAAACCCATCGCGCCTTCATTGAAGTCGCTTGTCCTCTCCAACTGTATCCCGCTTTGCTGAGCTCGCAGTTGGTGGGCGCTTGTGCCAAGCGAGACGTCTCTCTGGCTTTCTGTACGCCCCGAGGCCGCTTTTTGACCCGGGTCACAGGAGCGTCCTCTGGCAATGTGCTGCTTCGCCGGGCCCAATACCGCACAGCTGATGACCCAGGGCCTTGCTGCCGCATCGCCCGGAACATAATCTTTGCAAAAGTGTCCAATTCCCGCTGGAGCATCGAGCGTACTCGTCGAGACCATGGCCTGCGCGTAGACAGCGTCCGCCTGTCCGAAGCTTCGGCCCACTTGAAGGAGCTGCTGCCGCAGATCGCGGAAGAGCGCTCTCCAGACAGTCTGCGGGGATTGGAGGGGGCGGGAGCCACCGTCTATTTCGATGTCTTCGATCAGTTGATCTTAGGAGAGAAGCCGCTGTTTTCCTTCCAGGCCCGCAGCCGCCGGCCGCCTCAGGATACTGTCAACGCACTGCTCTCCTTCGCCTACAGTTTGCTCGCCCATGACTGTGCCTCCGCTTTGGAGAGCGTTGGCCTGGATGCTTATGTGGGGTTCCTCCATCGGGACCGGCCCGGACGGGCTTCTCTGGCCCTGGACCTGATGGAGGAGCTGCGCCCGTGTATGGCGGATCGGTTCGTTTTGACTCTGATCAATGACCGCATGATCAGCAAGCAAGACTTCGAGTTTTCAGAAAATGGTGCCGTCTTCTTGGACGATGCTGGCCGTCGGACCTTTCTCAAGCACTGGCAGGAACGGAAACGCGGCATGCTGACACATCCTTATCTCCGGGAAAAGATCCCCTGGGGACTGGTCCCTTATGTACAGGCGTTGCTCCTGGCCCGGTGTCTTCGGGGCGACTTAGATGCCTACCCGCCCTTTTTATGGAAGTGAGGCCGTTATGTTGGTCCTGATCACATACGATGTCAATACCGAAGACCCTGCTGGGCGCAGGAGACTGCGGCAGATCGCCAAGCAGTGTGTCAACTATGGGCAGCGGGTCCAGGATTCTGTCTTCGAGTGCATGCTAGACCCGGCACAGTGCCGGATGCTCCAGGCAAGACTCTGTTCGATCATGGACCCGGAAAAAGACAGTCTGCGCTTCTACTATCTGGGCAATCGTTACGAGAAGAAGATCGAGCATTTTGGCTGTAAGCAGACCTATCTGCCGGAGGAGCCATTGATTTTGTAAGGTGCGAAGAGGAAGTGAACATGGTCTGCCCGGCCGGTTCGCACCGGAGATCGAGCCGGGCAGGGCCCATGGTCCCCCTTCATCCCCCTCTTCAATGGCGAAGAAGGCCCCGTCTCCTAAAAAACATCGTGCATTTCCACAAGATCCGTTTCCTTTTTTAGCTATATTTGCAGTCGCTCCCCTCGCGGGGAGCGTGGATTGAAATCTCCTTCCGCCGGGGGCCACATGCCGCAGGTCGTGTCGCTCCCCTCACGGGGAGCGTGGATCGAAATTTTCATCCTGTAAACAGTGACGGGGCGCACCGTAATACGCTACCGCCATCATCCCACCCCCCGCACTCGTCCTCGCAAAGTCCGCTCCGCCTCGCGCTGGCCTGCGGCTAGGTCTCGCACCGCTCCCTTGCTCGTCCTCTCCCCACCGGACCCGCTGCGCTGGGCTCCGGCGGGGGCCCGCCCCATTCTTCCTGGTCGGCGCTCTGCCCTGCGGCTGCCTCCAGCAGCAGGTCCGCGATGATGCTCTGGTGGTCTGTCTCATCGGCCTGGATCTCTAGCAGCTTGGGGATCGCGCTCTCCGGAGCCACGGCCATCACCGCCAGATAGAGCCGCACCGTCTCCGTCTCTCCGGCTAGAGAGCGCTTGAGCAGCTCGATATATTCCGCATGGTCCTCCATGGCATCCACCTCTTTCGAACAAATAAAAAAAGGGGCCGACAGAATCTCTCCTGTCAGCTCCATTCAGCTCTTCCCGCCCATCATTTAGGGCGTGGGTCCCGTATCGCATTTTGTCGGGTGTTATACGGCCAGATAGTCGCTCCCGTCAAGAGCGTGCTTTCTTCGATCATTGTTTCAACAGTTTCCGGGACACGGTCTGAGCCTTGATGCTCCCGTCCTTTTCCTTCAGCAGCTCTACTCGGAAGCCTTTGTCAAGAGCGGCCTGGATGGCCTGGATCAGTTCTTTTGTCATCATCTGTCCTTCGTCAGAGCCGTAATAATAGCCTCGCACATATTACCAGTCTCGTTGGTCTCCTCGAAATCCGGCCCTGGCTTCCATCCTTTCTCCATCAGGCAATCATACAAGGGGCCTTCAATGATTTCATCGATTTCTTCTTTTGTGTAATCTTTGTCCTCTACGCCGAGTGTTTTCAGGAATTCCATTTGTTCTTTTGTTACAGGAAGCCTCATTTTTTCCACCCCGTTGTTACTTTCCCCGTCTCCGGGTTTATCACCGCGGCCGCCTTTTCTCCAATAAACTGTATGCTCGAACGCCCTTCTGCATCGATTTTTAGTTTACCTATTTTCCGTGGGTTTTGCAAGGCGTCCAACGCTCCTTCAGCGGTAAAGCCACGGGCTATGGCTTGGTCGACCACGTGGGAAGATATCTCTGTTATCTCGATGCCCGTTGACGTCCTCTGCCCGATCAGCGGCTGGAAGCTGATTCTCTTGTTCTCCCAGCGGTACAGACTCTGCCAGCTCCTGTACTTCTCATCCCCCGCCGCCTTATGCTTTTGGAAGGTCTCGAACGTCTTAGGCACCCTGTCCCCCAGCGTCATCCTGTAGCGTTCCCACTGGCGGTAGTTTTGGAGCCAGCGCCGCCGCGCCGTCTCTTTCTTCCGGTACGCCTCGA
>CALXDL010000020.1 GCA_944387055.1 uncultured Oscillospiraceae bacterium | reverse complement strand
CGGGCATTGCTGCTATGCTAACGATGATTGACAATGCTGTTGAAATGAGCGGGGCTACCCAAAGGAACTTTCTCTTAAAATAGAAAATGATTGCCACAGATAAAATAGGTATTAAACCAAATACAGTCACATTCCACCAATTCATATTTTACCTCCATATCACCTAAGGAATGACCGGTGTAGCTCTTGAGGATGTTTTTCAACTTTAGTTGACTTCTTACCTATATAGATGCAAAATTTTCAGTGATGTTTCGCAATGATCATTATAAAATACATGAAAGTTTTCCGCAAGGCAGGATAAGTAACCAGAGTTAATGATAAATAAATATTCGTTTTATATTATAAAAACATATAAACAATGTGTGCAAATCGACTGATAATGCAAAACAGCCACAAGTACGAGGCAAATCACCTTTTGCTTGTGGCTGTTCTCAAGTCAGAATATGCTATTTGGTGAAACCGACGGAGTTTGGTTCATCACTACTCATCTTGAAAAGGGACGCGGCGAGATATCGCTTGACAAGTGGGGACGGGCGTGCTATATTGGTCCACAACGATAAAAGGCTGAGAAAAGGACACTGCCCGGGAAAGACAGCAGAGAGGGGCCGCCGTCGGCTGTGAACGGCCCTTGCCGGAACCGGAGCCAGTACCGCCTTGGAGCTGCCCACCGATATGTAGGCTGGGACGGGACCTCCCGTTACAGAGGACACGAGCGGCGTTCCGTGATGGAGCGCAAGCAGGGTGGAACCGTGGAATACGTTTTCGTATCTCACCCCTGATCATGTCAGGGGTGGGATTTTTTTCATTCTGCCCCTCAAGCAAAAGGAGGAACACCAGCATGTCCAACGAAATGAACGACAAGTACAGCTTCGAAGACCCGGAATACCGCAAAACATATTGGCATACCTGCTCCCACGTCCTGGCGCAGGCCGTCAAGCGCCTGTGGCCGGAGGTGAAGCTGGCCATCGGTCCCTCCATCGACGAGGGCTTCTATTACGACATGGACTCTCCCTTCCCCTTTACCCCTGAGATCATGGAGAAGATCGAGGAGGAGATGCGCAAGATCTGTAAGGAGAAGCTGAAGCTGGAACGCTTCGAGCTGCCTCGGGAAGAGGCCATCAAGTTCATGGAGGAAAAGGGCGAGCCCTATAAGGTCGAACTCATCAACGACCTGCCGGAGGACGCCACCATCTCGTTCTATAAGCAGGGCGAGTTCACGGATCTGTGCGCAGGCCCCCATCTGGACTCCACCGGCCGCATCAAGGGCAATGCCATCAAGCTCACGGCCTGCAACGCGGCTTACTGGCGCGGGGACTCCTCCCGCCAGACCCTCCAGCGCATCTATGGCATCGCCTTCCCGAAGAAGGAGGAGCTGGACGCGTATCTGGAGCGGATTGAGGAGGCCAAGCGCCGGGACCACCGCAAGCTCGGCAAGGAGCTGGGGCTGTTCATGCTCCGGGACGAGGGCCCTGGCTTCCCCTTCTTCCTGCCCAAGGGCATGGTGCTGAAGAACACCCTGCTGGATTACTGGCGCCAGGTCCACAAGCGCTACGGCTATGTGGAGATCTCTACGCCTGTCATCCTCAACCGTCAGTTGTGGGAGCGCTCCGGCCATTGGGACCACTACAAGCAGAACATGTATACCACCGTCATCGACGGCGAGGACTACGCCATCAAGCCCATGAACTGCCCCGGCGGCATGCTGGTCTATGCCAGTGAGCCCCATTCCTATCGGGACCTGCCCCTGCGGGTGGGCGAGATCGGCCTGGTCCACCGGCATGAGCTCTCGGGCGCGCTCCACGGCCTGTTCCGCGTCCGTTGCTTCAACCAGGACGATGCCCACGTCTTCATGACCCGTGAGCAGATGAAGGACGTCATCCAGGAGACCGCCCGCCTGTTCGACGAGGTGTACTCTACGTTCGGTCTGCAGTACACCATCGAGCTGTCCACCATGCCGGAGGACCACATCGGCACCGTGGAGGAGTGGGAGCGCAACCAGGAGATCTTGAAGGATGCCATCACCGACATGGGCAAGGAGTTCACCATCAACGAGGGCGACGGCGCGTTCTATGGGCCCAAGCTGGACTTTCATCTGGCCGACTCTCTGGGCCGCACCTGGCAGTGCGGCACCATCCAGCTGGACAGCCAGCTGCCTGAGCGCTTCGAGCTGGAGTACGTGGGCGAGGACGGCCAGAAGCATCGTCCCATCATGATCCACCGGGTGGTCCTGGGCTCTATCGAGCGCTTCATCGGCGTCATCACCGAGCATTGCGCGGGGGCGCTCCCCACCTGGCTGGCGCCTGTGCAGGTGAAGCTGCTGCCCATCACCGACCGGGCCGCAGCCTATGCGGATGAAGTGGCCGCCAAGCTGGACGCCTCCGGCTATCGTGTGGAAGTGGATCACCGCAACGAGAAGATCGGCAAGAAGATCCGCGAGGCCCAGCTGGAGAAAGTCCCCTATATGCTGGTCATCGGCGATCAGGAAGCTGAGGCGGGCACGGTGTCTGTGCGGCATCGGGCCGACGGCGACTTGGGTACGATGAGTTACGACGATTTCGTCGCCGCGCTCAAGGAGGCCGTGGACAGCAAGGCTTTGAAGTGAGCACCCATCCCCTGCGGGGGACGGATGAGGAGCGCCGCGTCCCTGCGGGGACGCGGCACTTCTCTACATGGAGACCGGGACTGATACCTCCCATCAGCGGCGCTGAATTCGATAGATCGCTGCCCGGTGCCCGGCGGAGAAACTGGACGTTCCTCTGAAAATCCGCAAAGGGCACGGGTAGCGGTTGCGTGGGAGGGGCCCGGTGGAGTATACTGAGGAAAGCATGGAAAACCAACTGCTGCGGCGCTGATGCGCCTGGCAGAGAAAAGGAGGAAATCTATGAGCCGAGAATTCCAGAAGGTCCTCGTGGCCAACCGGGGCGAGATCGCCATGCGCATCTTCCGGGCCTGCCACGATCTGGGCCTGCAGACCATCGCGATCTATTCTAACGAGGATATGTACAGCGTCTTCCGCACCGCTGCCGACGAGTCCTACCTCATCGGTGAGAACGAGAGCCCCCTGGGAGCCTATTTGAATATCCCCCGCATCATCCGCCTGGCCAAGAAGCATGGCGCGGACGCCATCCATCCCGGCTACGGCTTCCTCAGCGAGAACGGAGATTTTGCCCGGGCATGTGAAGAGGCGGGCATCAAGTTCATCGGTCCCTCTTCCAAAGTGCTGGACCTGATGGGCGACAAGCTCTCTGCCAAGCAGATCGCGGTGGAGTGCGGCGTGCCCACCACGCCAGGCACCACCGAGCCGCTCCAGAGCCGGGAGGCAGCACAGAAGCTGGCCATGGAGTTCGGCTTCCCTGTGATCTTGAAGGCCGCCGCCGGCGGCGGCGGCCGGGGCATGCGCCGGTGCGATACGGTAGAGGAGGTCGGCACCAATTTCGACCTGGTGAAAGCAGAGGCCAAGAAGGCTTTCGGCAATGACGACATCTTCATGGAGAAATTCCTGGTGGAGCCCAAGCATATCGAGGTCCAGATCCTGGGCGACGAGTATGGAAACGTGGTCCACCTGTTCGAGCGGGACTGTTCGCTCCAGCGCCGTTACCAGAACGTGGTGGAGTTCACTCCGGCGTTCTCCGTGGACAAGAAGGTGCGCCAGGCCCTGTATGATGACGCGGTGAAGATCGCCAAGCATGTGGGGTATGTGAACGCCGGGACACTGGAGTTCCTGGTAGATAAAGAAGGCCATCACTACTTCATCGAGATGAACCCCCGCATCCAGGTGGAGCACACCGTCACGGAGATGGTGACGGGCGTGGACCTGGTGCGCAGCCAGATACTCATCGCCGAGGGGAAGGCCCTCAGTGATCCCCAGATCGGCATCAAGAAGCAGAGCGACGTCCATCAGAACGGCTACTCGATCCAGTGCCGTGTCACCACGGAGGATCCGGCCAACAATTTTGCGCCTGACACCGGCAAGATCACGGCCTATCGCTCCGCCGGCGGCTTCGGCGTCCGGCTGGATGGCGGCAACGCCTATACTGGCGCTGTCATCTCCCCTTACTATGACTCTCTGCTGGTGAAGATCACCACCTGGGACAATACGTTCGAGGGCGTGTGCAGCAAGGCGGTCCGTGCCATCAACGAGATCCATGTGCGCGGCGTCAAGACCAACATCGCCTTCATCACCAACATCCTCAAGAACCCGACGTTCATCGCCGGCCATTGCCACACCAAGTTCATCGACGAGACACCGGAGCTGTTCGAACTGGACGAGAGCCAGGACCGTGCCACGAAGATGCTCAAGTATATCGGGAACATCGTGGTCAAGGAGCGGGGCGAGCACAAGTTCTACGATGCGCCCCGATTCCCGCCTGTGACCGGTGACCGGCCCGATGGGCTCAAGCAGATGCTGGACGCCAAGGGTCCCAAGGCGGTGGCCGATTGGGTGAAAGAGCAGAAGAAGCTCCTCATCTGCGACACCACTTGCCGGGATGCCCACCAGTCCCTGCTGGCCACCCGGGTCCGCACGCGGGACATCGTCAAGGGCATGGAGGGCACCAGTGAGATCCTGGCGGATGCCTTCTCACTGGAGTGTTGGGGCGGCGCCACCTTCGACGTGGCCTACCGGTTCCTGCACGAATCCCCCTGGGAGCGGCTGGATCTGATCCGGGAAAAGGCACCCAACCTGCTGCTGCAGATGCTCCTCCGGGGCGCCAACGCCGTGGGCTATACCAACTACCCCGACAACGTCATCCGGGAGTTCATCAAGGAGGCCGCCCGCAGCGGCATCGACGTGTTCCGGGTGTTCGACTCCCTCAACTGGATCCCCGGTATGGAAGTGGCCATGGACGAGGTGCTCAAGCAGGACAAGATCTGTCAGGCCACCATCTGCTATACCGGCGACATCTTAGACCCCAAGCGGGACAAATACCCGCTGGAGTACTATGTGAAGCTGGCCAAGGAGCTGGAGCACAGGGGCGCACACATGCTGGCCATCAAAGATATGTCCGGCGTCCTCAAGCCCTATGCCGCCAAGAAGCTGGTCTCCACTCTCAAGCAGGAGATCGGCATCCCCATCCAGCTCCACACCCATGATACTTCCGGGAACCAGGTGGCCGCATACCTCCTGGCTGCCGAGGCCGGTGTGGACGTGGTGGACTGCGCCATCAGCTCCATGGCCGGCATGACCAGCCAGCCGTCCATGAACGCGGTGGTGGCGGCCCTCCAGGGCACGGAGCGGGACACGGGGCTGGATCTGGATCGCCTCCAGTACCTCACCAACTACTGGGAAGATGTGCGCAAGCGCTATGATTCCTTCGAGGGCGGGCTCCAGTGCAACAATGCCGATATCTATCGCTACGAGATCCCTGGCGGCCAGTACACGAACCTCAAGCCTCAGGTGGAGTCCCTGGGCCTTGGGAGCCGTTTCATGGAGGTCAAGGAGAACTATCGCAAGGTCAACGAGATGCTGGGCGATATCGTGAAGGTGACGCCCTCTTCCAAGATGGTGGGCGACCTGGCGATCTTCATGACCCAGAACGATCTCACGCCGGAGAACATCGTGGAGCGCGGCGAGGGACTGGCTTTCCCGGACAGTGCTGTGAGCTACTTCTCCGGCATGATGGGCCAGCCGGCTGGCGGCTTCCCGAAGGATCTCCAGCGAGTCGTCCTCAAGGGCAAACAGCCCATCACCTGCCGCCCGGGTGAGCTGCTGCCCCCGGTGGACTTCGCCGAGAAGCGGCGGGAGATGGCGGCGTTCGATCCGGATCCCTCCTGGCGCGCGGTCCTGAGCTACTGCCTGTATCCCAAGGTGGTAGAGGACTATGTGAAGAACCAGAAGGAGTATGGTTATATCATGCGCCTGGGCAGCCACGTGTTCTTCCACGGTCTGGCAGTGGGCGAGACCAACAAGGTCAACATCGCCGACGGCAAGACGCTGGTCATCAAATACCTGGGCCTCGGCGAAGTGGACGAGGAAGGGATGCGCACCGTCAGCTTTGAGCTCAACGGCATCCGCCGGGACGTGCAGGTCCCTGATGAGGCGGCCCAGAAGAACGTGGTCAAAGTCCCCATGGCGGATCCGGAGGACAAGAGCCAGGTGGGCGCTTCCATCCCCGGCGCGGTCAGCAAGATCGGGGTCAAAGTGGGCGATACGGTGGAGAAGAACCAGACTTTGGTGACCATCGAGGCCATGAAGATGGAGACTGCCATCACGGCTCGGATGTCCGGCACGGTGGCGGAGATCCTCACGAAAGAGGGAGATACGGTCAAAGGCGGACAGCTGCTGCTGACCATCAAATGACGATACTCCTACTCATCCTGGAGCCCGGCCAGTACGGCCGGGCTCCTTTTGCTCTGCCCGCTGTATTAGAGGAGAAAAATGAAGGATGGCATAAAATAGCTTGCAAAAAAACACGAAGAGACGCAAAATACCACTTGAAAAATGACGGAATGTACGATATGATATGCATATGCCTGCAAGCATTGCAGATCAAACTGAGGAAAGAGGATTTGAGAGATGAAAAAGGGTCTATCGTTGCTCTTGGCACTGATGATGGTGGTATCCGTCCTGGCCGGCTGCGGCAGCACCGAGGCGCCCGCAGACAGCGCGGACGCGGATACCGCTGGTGAGACCGCATCCGGCGAGAGCGGCGAGGCCGCCGGCACCGGCACCGGTACGGAGCTGAAGTTCTCCACTGGCGGCGATCAAGGTACTTATTACGGTTTTGGCAGCGTGCTGGCACAGGCCATCACCAGCAGCGGCACCAATACACGGGTCACTGCCGTGGTGAGCAATGGCTCTCAGGACAATATCGAGCAGATGGACATGAACATGGCACAGCTCGGCTTCGTCCAGTCCGACGTGATGAGCTATGCCTATGACGGCACCAACCTGTTCGAGGGGTATCCCATCACGGGCTTTTCCACGGTAGCCGCTCTGTATATGGAGCAGGTCCAGATCGTCACCTGCGATCCTGATATCAAGACTGTGGCCGACCTGGAGGGCAAGACGGTCTCCATCGGCGCCTCTGGCTCCGGCGTGTTCTACAACGCCGTGGATATCCTGAACGCCTACGGCCTGGACTATGAGACGGACATCAACGCGCAGTATCAGGACTTCGGCAACAGTGCCGACGCCCTCCAGGACGGTAAGATCGACGCTGCCTTCGTGGTGGCCGGCGCGCCCACCGTGGCCATCACCACCCTGGCTACCAGCAAGGATACCTATCTGGTCGGCCTGGACGATGAACACATCGCCAAGCTGCAGGAGACCTCTCCCTATTATCAGAAATATGTGATCCCCGAGGGGACCTATGAGGGCGTGCCCGAGACCACCACTGTGGCCGTGAGCGCTGTGGTCATCGCCCGGGACGATGTGGACGAGAACGACGTGTACAACATCGTCTCCACCATCTTCGAGAACAAGGACACACTGGCCCACGATAAGGCCTCCGAGCTGGATGTGGAATTCGCCGCCGGTGTCACCAATGTGCCCTATCATCCCGGCGCTGCCAGATATTTTGCCGAGAAGGGCTTCGAGGTGCCTACGAAGTAACGTCAGCACCTAAAAGACCGCATCAGAGACTACGGCGCAACGCCGTAGTCTCTTGACGCCAGGGGGTCCGCACGTGCCCCTATGGATCATATTCTGACTGAAACGAGAGGAGACCCCCTATGGCCCTGTTCAAAAAAAAGACGCCGGAGGAGACCCCGGCCGTCCATGACACGTCCGTCGGCACCGCGGCCGATGTAGAGGCGGTCATGAAGAAATACGACCGGGAGTCCAATACCCGTGTCTGGGAGGGCACGCCTAAGAAGGTCATCCGCTATCTGATGGCGCTGTTTTCCCTCTACTGCATCATCGATACCGTGTTCCTCACCACGCTCCAGGAGCGCCGCCTGCCAGTGTTCCTGGGGACGATCGTGCTGATCGGCTTCCTCACCTTCCCGGCCCGTAAGGGCGATGGGCGGGTCAATCATCTGCCCTGGTACGATGTGGTGCTGCTCATCGCCGGTCCGGGCGCGTTCTTCTTCTACGCCATCAATGCGGAGCAGGTGATCCAGATGTCCGCCCGGGTCATGCAGAACCATCTGTATATGATTGTGGGCCTTATCGGGATCCTGGCACTGATAGAGCTGTGCCGCCGGTGCGTGGGCCTGCCCATCCTGTGCGTGGCCGGTGTGCTGCTGGTCTACACCTTCTTCAACTTGATGGGCACTCCCAGCTTGGAGCAGCTGCGCATGACGCTCTATCAGGTGATCCGCACCATGTTCTATACGACCAATGGCATCTTTGGCGGACCGATCAACGTGTGTGCCAAGTTCATCGTGGTGTTCATCATTTTCGGCGCGTTCCTGGAGCGCACCGGCATCGCGCAGTTCTTCATCAGTCTGGCCAATGCCGTGGCGGGCGCTGCTCCGGGCGGTCCCGCCAAAGTGGCGGTCATTTCCTCCGCTCTGTGCGGAATGGTCTCCGGTTCTTCCGTGGGCAATACCGTCACCACCGGTTCCGTCACCATCCCCATGATGAAGAAGACCGGATATAAGGGCGAATTTGCCGGCGCGGTGGAGGCGGCAGCTTCCACTGGCGGTCAGATCATGCCTCCCATCATGGGCGCGGCCGCGTTCTTGATGGCGGAGTTCACCGGAGAGGCCTATGGTACCATCGCCATGCGGGCCATCCTGCCGGCAGTGCTGTATTTCACCGGCATCTACATCGCCGTCCATCTGGAGGCCAAGAAGCTGGGGCTCCAGGGCATCCCCCGGGATCAGCTGCCAAAGCTGGGCGTACTGATGAAGAAGATCTATCTCTTGGCGCCCCTGGTGATCCTGGTGGTGCTGGTGTCCACCAACACTTATACCATGGCCCGTTCTGCGGCTATCGCCATCGTGGCGGCCGTGGTGGTCAGCCTGTTCGACCGGGACGACCGGATGACCTTCTCCAAGTTCATCGACGCCTTGGAGGGGGGAGCCAAGGGGTCTGTCACTGTGGCCGTGGCCTGCGGCGTGGCAGGCATCATCTCTGGCTGTATCACCGTGACAGGTCTGGCGTCCAAGCTCCTCAGCGCCATCGTGAACCTCTCTGGCGGCCATATGATGGTGGCTCTGGTGCTGACGATGCTCTGCTGCATCGTGCTGGGCATGGGCGTGCCTACCACCGCCAACTATTGCATCATGGCGGCCACCTGCGCGCCGATCTTGATGGATCCCTCCATCGGTGTGACAAAGATGGCGGCCCACTTCTTCGTGTTCTACTTCGGCATCCTGGCGGACATCACTCCGCCGGGTGCCCTGGCGGCTTATGCCGGCAGCGCCATCGCCAAGGCGGATCCCATGAAGACTGGTCTCAATGCCACCAAACTGGCCATCGCCGCCTTCATCGTGCCCTATATCTTTGCTGTGAACCCGCAGATGCTCTTCGTGGATGTGAGCAGTGCGTTCCAAGTGGTGCAGATCTGCATCAGCGCTCTGCTGGGGATCTTCGGTGTGGCGGCAGCCCTCAACGGCTTCCTCTATCGGCCCATCCATCCGATATTGCGGATCGTCCTGGCCGTGGGCGGCTTGGGCATGATGATCCCGGGCACCCTTACTGATATCGCAGGCCTCATCCTGGTCTTCGGTACGCTCTTTTATCAGAAGTCTTCTGCGAAGCGCCTCGCTGCAGTATGACATGGCGTCCGGCCGCTCCCTCTCGGGAGCGGCCGTTCTTTTTCTATGTCTGACAGTGAGGCGAAACCTTTTGCCCCGCTGGTGCGTCTAAGATCCTAAGAGAGGTGCGAAGACATCTGTAACTGTTTTGTTGTTGCTTTACATGCATAACTGTATTAGTATGAATAATACAGTTAGCACGAGTTTGGAAAGAAGGAGAACAGACCATGGCTGAAGTCAAAGATCAGGAGATCGCGCAGCAGGAGACGGTCGTCCCCGCGGAAGCGCCCGTGTCTCAGGCTGGCCTGAAAGAGAAGCTGAAAGGGATCCCCAAGAAGAAGCGGCGCCGCATCGTGCGGCGGTGCATCGCCGTCGTGGTGGTGCTGGCCCTGGCCGTGGGCGGATTCAAGCTGTTCGGCAGCAGTGGAGAGAGTGAAGGCCAGGTGGTGACCGACATCGTGCAGTATGGGGCCATCACCTCCACCGTGGAAGGCAGCGGTCTGACTAAGGCGAAGAACAGTGAGACGATTACCATGACCACCGCCGGCACCGTTATGGACGTCTTGGTGACAGAGGGACAGCAGGTCACTGCCGGCACGCCTCTGTTCGTCATCGATTCCGAGGCTGCCCGCACGGCCGTACAACAGGCCCGTGAGGACGTGGACGGCTATGAGAAGCAGCTCTCCACCCTCCAGAAAGACATCGCCGGGCTGAATCTGGCTGCCGGCTATCCCGGCAAGCTGATGGAGACGGTGACCCTCAATCCCGGGGATACGATCACTAAGGGCGAGAAGGTGGCCACCCTCTCCGACGATACCCAGATGCGGCTGACCCAGTATTACAGCTATGCGTACGCCGGAGATATCCGGGTGGGGCAGAGCGTGAACGTGTCCATCCCTGCGCTGATGAGCACGCTCACCGGTACGGTAGAAGCGGTACATATGGTCAGCCGGATCACGCCGGAGGGCTCCAAGCTCTTCTCCGCAGATATCCTGGTGAAGAACGACGGCGCCCTGACGGCAGAGATGGCAGCCTCGGCCACTGTTACAGTGGACGGAGAGACCGTCTATCCTTACGAAGCAGGCAAGCTGGAGTATTATCGTACCGGCGACCTGACTTCCACTGTCAATGGCACCGTCATCTCCAGTGACCTGGTGGACTATCTCCAGGTGAGCGCTGGACAGGTGCTGGTGCGGATCGACGGTGAAGACAGTGAAAGTGAGATATTCAGCGTCCAGCAGAGCCTGGAGGAAGCACAGAAGACTTTGGAGACTGCGCAGGAGAACCTGGACAATTGTAACGCTGTGGCGCCCATCGACGGCACGGTGATCGGACTGAGCATCCAGACTGGCATGGAGGTGCAGGCCAACACAGCTGTCATCACCATCGCGGATACTTCCACGATCGTAGTGGATGCGACGGTAGACGAGCGGAACATCTCCTATGTCCAGCCTGGGATGCCGGTGGAGATCGACCAGTGGGGCAGCATCTTCTATGGCGTGGTGGATACAGTCAGTCTCAACAGCACGGCGGAGAACGGTGTGGCCAGATACCCCATGGTGATCAGTGTGGACAATCCGGACGGATCGCTGATGACCGGCAGCTATGTGAACTACACCCTGACTGCCAGCGAGAACGACAATTGCCTGATCGTGCCGCTCCAGTGCGTCAAATCTGTCCCTCTGGATGATGGGAGCGCCGCGAACGTGCTGTTCGTGAAGGCTGATAGCCGGCCGGAGAACGCCATCGATCTGAGTACGCCTGTAGATGGAGTGCCGGAGGGGTTCTGGCCCGTTCCTGTGGAGATCGGGATCTCGGATGAATACAATGTGGAGATCCGCTCCGGCGTGGAGGCGGATACGGAGGTATTCACCACAGCGGCCATGACCCAAGCGTGGTAAGGTGGCTGCCATGTTGATCGAGATCAAAGATGTTTATAAGATCTATGGCGAGGGATTGGAGAGTGAGGTCCGGGCCCTGGACGGCGTGAGCCTGCAGATCCAGAGGGGCGAGTTCGTGGCAGTGGTGGGCCAGTCTGGTTCCGGGAAATCCACCATGATGAACGTGCTGGGCTGCCTGGACGTGCCTACGCGCGGCACCTATCTCCTGGATGGGACAGACGTTCGAGAGCTGACGGACAAAGAGCTCTCCCATATCCGCAATGAGCAGATCGGTTTCATCTTCCAGCAGTACAATCTCATCCAGAGCCTGACCGTGCTGGAGAACGTGGAGCTGCCCCTGATCTATCAGGGCGTGGGCGCGGACCAGCGCCGAGAGATGGCACTGGCGGCCCTGGAGCGGGTGGGCCTTGCGGGGCGCATCAAGCACAAGCCCGTGGAGATGTCAGGCGGACAGCAGCAGCGAGTGGCCATCGCCCGTGCCATCGCCACCCATCCGCCCATCATCATGGCCGACGAGCCGACTGGCGCGCTGGATTCTCATACAGGACTCGAGGTGCTCCAGTTCCTCCAGCAGCTCAATCAGGAGGGCAGCACTGTCATCCTCATCACTCACGACAACGGCATCGCCGCTACTGCCCGCCGGTGCGTCCGGCTCCAGGACGGCAAGATCGTGGAGGACCGCGAGCAGGAGGTGGACTGGGCGTGAAGATCCGACAAG
The DNA here is from genome assembly GCA_944387055.1 of uncultured Oscillospiraceae bacterium. GTDB lineage: Bacteria > Bacillota > Clostridia > Oscillospirales > Oscillospiraceae > Oscillibacter. The sequence goes on along the minus strand of CALXDL010000020.1, from coordinate 9,723 downwards.
CATTGAAGATGGCGCTGCGGTCCATCTTAGGCAACAAGGGGCGGTCAGTCCTGACGATGCTGGGCATCATCATCGGTATCGCCTCTGTCATGACCATCGTCTCTGTGGTCAATGGTCAGAACCAGCAGTCCCTCAAGCAGTTCGAGGCCATGGGCGTCAACCGCATCAGCGTGTCGCTGTCCATGTATGACGGCCGTGACACCTTCCAGGAACTGTACAACTACTGCAACAGCCTCGGTAAGGACTTGGTGGTGGGCGTGACGCCCTCCGGCTACGCCAGCGCGACAGTGGTGTACGGCACCAAGAACAGTGAGGCGATGCAGGGCAACTACGAGAATATGTACAGCGAGGACGGCACGGTCCGGACAGATCTGGAACTGCCGCCAGATCTATACTACGGCAGCGATCAGTACGCAGCGTGCAACAACTTCCAGATAGAGAAGGGGCGGGACTTGAGCTTCCTAGACGTGGAGCAGTACCACCAGGTATGTGTCATGGGCGCCCGGGCGGCACGCAATTTCTTCGGCTACGCCGACCCCCTGGGCAAAGACCTGATGGTCAACGGCTATCCTTTCAAGGTGGTGGGCGTGTATGCGGAGAAGGACCCGGACAGCCCCTATTCCCAAGACAACATCATCGTGTTCCCCTACACCGCCAACCGCCTGATCAGCCCCGGCCAGAGCATCAACGAGTTCGTGGTGAAAGCGGCCTCCCGCGAGGCCACGGATGAGGCGATCTCCCGCCTCAACAGCTTCCTCGCAGGTCTGACAGGCAATGGCGAGCGGGGATGGGGGAACGCGTACAGTGACAACCAGTGGCAGAATTCCATGAACGAGCAGGCCGCTATGATGAGTATGGTGCTCGGCGGCATCGCAGCCATCTCGCTGCTGGTGGGCGGCATCGGCATCATGAACATCATGTTGGTCACGGTCACCGAGCGGACCCGGGAGATCGGCATCCGCCGGGCAATCGGAGCAGAGCGCAGTTCCATCGTCACCCAGTTCCTCATCGAGGCGGCTATGCTCTGCGGCATCGGCGGTATCATCGGCATCGCCATCGGCACAGTGGCCACACGGCTCACTGGACAGCTGTTGGTGAAGATGGACATATGGCCGTCACTTTCGATCACACTGGGAGCGTTCTTGCTGTCGGTGATGCTGGGGATCCTCTTCGGCATCTACCCGGCAGCCAAGGCATCCAAGCTCCAGCCCGTGGAGGCTCTGCGGGCGGAATGAGAGGGAGAGGAGTACACATGAAGAAACGGATCTTGAGCATACTGCTGGCAGTGTGCCTGGCGGCGTCTATGCTGGCGCTGCCCGTCGGCGCCGCGGATGCCTCCGTTACCACGTTCGCCGACGTGAGCGACCGGGAGACCGCTGTAGCGGTGGAGGCTCTTCGGCTGATGGACGTGGTGGATGGCTACGGTGACGGCACCTATCGCCCTGGGACGGCCCTCAATCGCGCCCAGTTCTGCAAGATGGTGGTCTATGCGATGAACGGCGAGGACGAACTGGGCCGTTACCGCACGGTGACCGTCTTCCCAGATGTCAAGCCCTCCCACTGGGCGGCGGCCTACATCAATATGGCTGCCAAGGGCAAGGGCGTCATTGCCGGCTATGCGGACGGCCTGTTCCACCCAGAGCGTACAGTCACAGTGGGACAGGCGGTGACGATCCTCATGCGGATGTTGGGCTATAAGGATGAAGACTTGGGCGGTATCTGGCCGGAGAGCTATATGGCCGAAGCCGCCACCATCGGCCTGACCGACGGCGTGGGGACGAACGGCTATGCGGCCCTGGACCGTGGCCATGCAGCGCGGCTGTTCCTGAACCTGCTGCGTTCCGATATGGCCGAGGGCGGCAGCTATGCGGCAACGCTGGGCAGTGTGGTGGAGGACACGATGCTCGTCTCCAGTACGGCGGATACCACCGGCGGCGGGAGCAATGGGCTGGAGACTGCCAACGGACAGGTATACGAGCTCTCCTCTGGCAAGAGATCCAACGGGATGCTCAACGGCTATAAGGGGACGCTGATCATGGACCGGGATGGCAGAGTCCTCACGTTCGTCCCCGACTCCGTGGGGACCAGCAAGACCATCACCCTGTCTTCGGTGAAGGCCGGTGAGATCGTGGACATCACCGGGACCAAGTACACGCTCGACAGCGATACTGACACGTACTACAACGGCAAGGAGACCACCTGGGGCGAGACGTATTCCTGGCTGAATGCGGGCACCTCTGTCACACTGTACCTAGGTGCCAGCGGCGGTGTGGAATACGTGTTCGTGGGCGGCATCACGGGCAGCTCCAACGCGGCGGTCATCGTCTATCAGAACGGCTCCACATCTGGGTTCGCCACCCTCGCAGGCGGCAGCAGCAACTACGCCATTTATAAGAACGGCGTCCGCGCCGGGGCAGGCGACATGCGCAGATACGATGTGGCGGTCTATTCCGCCGCAACCAACTCGATCCGCGTGACCGATACCCGCATCACGGGCTATTACGAGTCCTGCTCGCCCAGCCCGGAGGCACCTACCAGCATCAAGGTGCTGGGACATGAATTCTCAGTGCTGCCCACCGCCCAGGAGACCCTCTCTGACTTCCGTCCCGGTGACCGGATCACGTTGCTCCTGACAGAGGATGATCAGGTGGCTGGTGCTGTGGAGGCCAACCGAAGCGGGGCCAGCGGCAATGCTGTGGGTATCGCCGATGTCTCCGGCAGCAGCGCCGAGGTGGCGCTGTTGTGCGGCATCACGGTCAGTGGCAGTGTCAGCGGCAGCGATCCCAGCCGTCTGGATGGCCAGCTGGTGCGGGTGTCTTCCACCAAGGCGGGCGAACTGAACTTGAGCCGCCTGGGCGGCGGTGCTTCCGGTGAACTGGATGTGTCCGCCCGGACGCTGGGCGGTAAGGCCCTGGCAGACAACTGTCTGGTCTTCCGCAATGGCCCCAATGGCCTGGAGGCCATCAGTCTGCGCGACCTCACTTCCGCAACTGTGCCTGCCAATCAGATATCCTATGCCCGCACCGATTGGGCGGGCCGGGTGGACTTGATCGTCCTGAGCGGCGAGAACGGCAGCACCGTCTACTATGGCCGCGCCATCGTCACCACTGGCGAGACGTCCTCGGTCTGGGTCCCGGATGAAGGCCATGAGGATGAGGAGCCGGATCCTGGCGTGAACGGGCACTATGAGACGACGACGGGCAAGACCTCTCTGACAGTCCAGTATGGCGATGGGAAGTCGGTCGGTCCGTTCCAGACGGGCTACAGTGTCAGGACCGGCGACTATGTGGCCGTGACGCTCAACAGCCAGAGAGATGGCTTCGCCAGCCTGAACAAGTTGACAGAATTGGCCAACGTGTCCAACAGCGCTTGGAGCGGCGAGAGCGCGGTCACGGTGGGCGGACGGACTTACACCGTCTCCTCGGATGTGGCCTGCTACAACCGCACGACCGACACTTGGATGACTTTGTCCGCAGCGCATGCCCACGCATCTACGGCTGACCTGTACGTCAGCGGCGGCGTGGTGCGGGTCATCGAGGTCCGCTGAGCATATCTCTGTGGCTGAGGAACGAAGATTTAGTCCTACGAAAGCGGACCGTCATTGACGGTCCGCTTTCATATGCTGCTGAGAGGGCAAAAAAGCGACAGGCAGACGGGCCTTCTCTCCTGAGAAGGCCCGTCTGGCTGTCGAAGATCCTGTGTCGGACACGGCGGTAGAGGGAGCTTGGGAACAGAGCTGACTGGATGGTGCACGGGGTGCTCCGCCCTGATCGAAGCACCGTACATCAGACGGACAGGAACGAGGGATGGGAGCTCCGTATCCCTCATACCACTTGGAACAGATAGAACTTGAGATAGCTGGTCTCCTCCACGCCCCAGAGGATGGGATGGTCGCAGCTCTGCTGCCTGGCTTCGATCTGCCGCAGCTGCACGCCTGCGTCCCGAGCTGCGTCGTGGAGCATGGCCACGAACCGTTCTTCTGTGGCGAAGTGGGAACAGGAGCAAGTGGCCAGATATCCGCCCCGCGGAAGCAGTCGCATGGCCCGGTAATTGATTTCCTTGTATCCAGCCAGAGCATTGCGGATAGTCTTGCGGGATTTGGTGAAGGCCGGCGGATCCAAGATGATGAGATCATACCGGGGCGGCTCCTTCTCCAGCTGCGGCAACAGGTCGAACACATTGGCGGCGACACATTCTACTACATCAGCGAGACCATTGCGCGCCGCATTGGCCCTGGCCATCTCGACAGCAGCCTCCGACACGTCTACCGCCGTGACATGGGCCGCACCGCCTAAGGCCGCATTCAAGGCGAAGGAGCCGGTGTGCGTGAAACAGTCCAGCACAGTGCGGCCACGGGCCAGCCGGCCCACGGCCCGGCGGTTGTATTTTTGGTCCAGGAAGAAGCCGGTCTTCTGCCCATTCTCCACATCCACCAAGTACCGCACGCCGTTCTCCACGAACTCTGTCACAGCGGAAGCGGGCGGCGTCTCGCCGGGCAGGGGATACCAGCCTTTGCCTTGGCGCAGTCCCTCTTTGTCCCGCAGGACTACGTCATTGCGGAGGAACACGCCCCGGATGTCCTGACCATCCTCTCGGAGGATCCGTACCAGGGTGGGCAACAGCAGGTCCTGGATGCGCTCCATGCCGACGGAGAGCACCTGCACGCTGAGCAGGTCGTGGAACTTGTCCACCGTCAGGCCGGGAAAGGCATCTGCCTCGCCGAAGATGATGCGGCAGGCATCCAGATCTTCCGCCCCCATAACGCTCTTGCGATAGGCCCAAGCCCAGCGGAGCTTCCGCTCCCAGAAGGCGGCGTCGAAGCGATTATTGGCATTGCGGGAGACGAGGCGGACACGGATCTTGGAACAGCCGGAAAAAAAGCCCGTACCCAAGTAGCGGCCTTTCCGGCTGAGGACATCCACCAGGCCGCCGTTCTCCGGACTGCCCTCCATGCTGAGGATCTCCTCGCCGTAGACCCATGGGTGGCCCCGGAGGATGGCGGCTTCCGCCTTTGCCGTGACGGTACAACAGGGATAGATGCGCTCTGCTTTCATAAGATCTTTCCTTTCCGATGGGGGATCGTCTCACATCGACAGTCTATCACATTTCCCATCTCTGCGCCATATAAATAGGGAGAGAAGGAGGAGATATCATGCCCATCATCTATCTGAGCCCATCCACACAGGAATGGAACATGTATGTCACCGGCAGCGGTTCCGAAGAATATAATATGAACCTGCTGGCAGATGCATTGGAACCCTATCTGCTGTCCAACGGCATCCAGTACCGGCGCAACCGGCCCGACATGACGGCCGCCTCCTCCATCCGGGAGGCCAATGCGGGCGATTACGACCTCTATCTTGCTCTGCACTCCAACGCCTCCGGCGACGGCCATTACGGCGAGAACCGGGGCATCATCGCCTTTTACTACCCTGGCAGTACGCAGGGCCAGCGAGCTGCAGAGCTGATCGCACAAGAATTGCGCAAGATCTATCCGCTGCCTGGGAATGTGACCACCCGCGCCACCACCACGCTGGGGGAGGTGCGCCGTTCTCAGGCACCTGCCGTGCTGGTAGAGATCGGCTACCACGACAACTATGCCGATGCCGTCTGGCTGGAGGGCCATTGGGACTCCATCGCACAGCAATTGGCCCGGGCGCTCACAGAATTCTTCGGCCTGCCGTTCATCTATCCGATGGATCCGGTCACTGGCACAGTGACGGTCGACTACGGCACGCTGAACCTGCGCAGTACCCCCGCTCCCACAGGTACCATCATCGCCAACATGCCAAATGGCGCTTCTGTGACCGTCTATGGCGAGTGGCAGGGGTGGTACGTGGTGCATTACGGCGACTTGGTAGGATACGCAGCGGCGGCCTACATCGACACATGACCGGCGAGAGCGCCGGGATCAGGGCGCTGCTGGCGTGGAGTCGACATGGATGCGGGCGTGTGCATATCCGTGCATGTCCCAGCCAAATATACGAGTTTTTCTTGACACAGCTCTAACAAACGATTAAACTAAAAAAGAACGATCATCGGGAGGCGACAGGGGTGCCTGCCGATCGTTTCTTGACTGTGCGGCCGTAGCCGAGGCCTGCATATAGAACAAACGAGCGATCGATATCGGATCGATAGGAGGAGAGCAAATCTTGGACGCCATCATCGCAGCCCTGATCGGGCTGGTCGTCGGCGGCGTGATCTGCTTCCCGCTCGGTATTCGCTATCGGAAGAACGTGTCCGAAAAGGAAATCTCAAGCGCTGAAGAAGAGGGGAAGCGCATCATCAACGAGGCCATCAAGAGCGCCGAGACCAAAAAGAAAGAGGCACTGCTGGAAGCCAAAGAAGAGATTTTGAAGAACCGCAGCGAGTATGAGAAGGAAGTAAAAGAGCGCCGGTCCGAGTTGCAGCGGCAAGAGAACCGTCTGCAGCAAAAAGAGGAGAACCTCGATCGAAAGACCGAGGCCATCGAGAAGAAAGAGGAGTCCCTGGCCCAGAAGCATACGGCCATCGACAAAGAGACAGAAGAGATCCGTCAGATCAAGCGCAGCCAGACGGAGATGCTCGAGCGCATCTCTGGCTTTACCGCTGACGAAGCCAAGGCGTATCTGATTGCCCAAGTGGAGTCTGAAGTGACGCATGAGACCGCTCTCAAGATCAAAGAGATCGAGTCTCGGATGAAGGAAGAGTGCGAGGCACGCGCCCGCGAAGTGGTGGCTCAGGCCATCCAGCGCTGTGCCGCCGATCAAGTGGCCGAAATGACCGTCAGTGTGGTCCCCCTGCCGAATGACGAGATGAAGGGCCGCATCATCGGCCGTGAAGGCCGCAACATCCGCACCATCGAGACCTTGACTGGCGTGGACCTCATCATCGATGACACGCCGGAGGCCATCACGGTCAGCTGCTTCGAGCCGGTGCGGCGCGAGATCGCACGCCTGGCACTGGAGAAGCTGATCGCTGACGGCCGGATCCATCCCACGCATATCGAGGAGATGGTGGAGAAGGCCCGGCGGGAGGTGGAGTCTACCATCAAGGCTGAGGGCGAGCGCGCCGTTTTCGAGTGCGGCGTGCGCAACCTGCATCCGGAACTGGTCCGGATGCTGGGGCGTCTCCATTACCGCACCAGCTATGGACAGAACGTCCTCCAGCACTCCATCGAGGTCAGCCATATCGCTGGTATGATGGCGGCAGAGCTGGGAGCCGATGTGCAGGCCGCTAAACGGGCAGGATTGCTCCATGACCTGGGCAAGTCTGTGGACCACGAGCTCGAGGGTACCCATGTGGCCCTGGGCGTGGGGTTCGCCCGGAAGTATAAGGAACGGGATGACATCATCCATGCCATCGAGGCCCACCATAACGATGTGGAGCCCCGGACCATCGTGGCCTGCCTCGTACAGGCAGCAGACGCGATCTCAGCCGCCCGTCCCGGTGCCCGGCGCGAGAACCTGGAGAACTACATCAAGCGCCTGGAGCAGCTGGAGAGCATCACCGGCAGCTATCCTGGCGTGGACAAGGCGTATGCTATCCAGGCAGGCCGGGAAGTCCGTGTCATGGTCAAGCCCGAGCAGGTCAGCGAAGACCAGATGGTCATCCTGGCCCGGGATCTGGCCAAGAAGATCGAGGAAGAGATGGAGTATCCGGGCCAGATCAAGGTCCATGTGCTCCGGGAGACCAAGGTCATCGAATACGCGAAATAAAAGGAGAGCGGGACGCGATGCGTCCCGCTTTTTTCACTTTTGGGCGGCGCATCGTCCAGGCCGGGCGGTCCCGCCTTGAAGCCGGCAGACCGCCGATGCAGATCTAGATGGCCATCGGATGTCCGGATCCGACCGCCAGACCTGGGCGTCTCCCGCTCAGCCCCGTAGGTCAGAGCGAAGACGGGACGTTAGATGACTTTGCAGGCTTCGCCGCAAACGTCCTCCAACATAGCATGGCCCACGAACGTTGTTTTTTCGAGATGGCGCATCGTCCCCCTGATGGAAATGGGATACCTCGCTCTGTGGCGGATCATGGAGGCACGCTTGAGGGAGAGGGATGACGGGGGGACTTGCTGGAAACAGACGGCGTTCGTGACGGGCAGATCATACGGAACGTGCCGTGAGGGCCTCAGCGCTCTGCGGCCCAGAGCCGCCCCCATGTGCGGAGGGGAGATGACTGTGGAGATGCCGTGCGGACGAAACTCCCCTTTTAAGAAAGGGGGTGCTTTCAAGGGGGATTGGAATCTACCAGGCGGAATATACAAAAAGGGTATGCTCGGAATTGGATCGCACCCTTTTCTGATAGGTTTGGTTGCGATAGGAGCAGACTTCCCGCTCCGCCTTGTGGGCCGTTCACCATGCCGGGAACGCCGGAGCCTTCAAAGGACAGATGAGATACCCGCTCAGAGAATATCTGTTTAAAAAGATCTGCCTTCCTGCAGATAGAAGGACGCAGTATGGACGGTTATGTTTCTCTATTTCCGCACAATTTTTTTACCTGTAAATGAAGATATACGCCAAACAGAAAAGTAATGACCAATATGGAGATATCAAAGCAGATAATAGTGATATCAAAGACCCTGGATCTACTTTTGAACGTCGCTCCGAACAAGATCAGGAACAGATCAAATAGAAATGAAGCATACGTTACCTTATAGGCACATTTATTTTTCAATAAATATAAGATGGGGGCTATTGACCCACTCACCAGATTACCGACCCACAAGATCAAACCTGGAGCAGGATAATCAGTAAAGTAATTGTGAATGCTCTCTCCATATCCTTTGTTTAAGTAATAGGCCTCATTATGAGATAACATCATAAAAAGATCATACGTTCCCATTATATATATAAACAACATGAACAGGGCAAATAATATGCCATGCCATTTTAACTTTTTCATAGTTTCCTCCAAAAGCTATCAGCATCGCTTACTTCGATCATTTGACTGCCGTATTTCTATCCGCCACATAAGTTCCATTACGGCCGGTACATCGAATGTTTTCCATTAAGATCATACAATAGCTAACTGCCTTTTGCAACGCTGGTGTCCTGATTCGATTTGCTTCGTCAAGCCGACGGAGTTCAGGTCATCACTATTTATCTCGAGAAGGGATGGAGAGAAAGGAACCCTTGCCATCCGGCGGGAAGGATGATACAATACAAAGTCGAAAACGACGTGGAGGAGAGATCCTTTTATGAAATTAGGCATCGTAATATATTGACCGATTTTCATAATTCCATGTATCTTTATAAAAGTCCGTAAACCCGCATGGTTGCTGCATTTCTTGAAATCGCAACTTCATAAAGAAGCACATAAAACCATATAGTTTCATGCCATTTGGGTGTAAAAATGGGTGTAAAACAATAGGTACAAATCAGAGTCCAACGCACAAATTCAGTTTATATACGCGTTAAGGCTAAGACTATTTATTATTTTAAATTGAATATGGAACCGCTAAGGCGGCGTTTCTCACTTCCTACCCGGAAGAACAGGAACGCCGCTTTTTTTATGCCCTCATGTTACGCAGTAGGGGCAGAAAGAGCCTTGATATATAAGGCTTCCAGAGCGCGGAACCGGGGAAGCAAAGGAAATATACCTTTCCCTTTAAAATCCGCGTTCTACTGCGTAACAAATCCACAGCAAAGGAGCTGATAAGCTATGGCAGTTTTCAGAGTGGAACGGAACACGGGATATACCGTAATGAGCAACCACCACTTACGCAACAAGGAGCTGACCTTGAAA
>CALXDL010000019.1 GCA_944387055.1 uncultured Oscillospiraceae bacterium | reverse complement strand
TCTATAGTTTTGACACTCACAGCTCCAGGAGCCAGGAGCAGAGCTGGAAATAGATCAGCAGCGACATGGCATCCACCACTGTGGTGATGATGGGGCTCGCCATCACTGCCGGGTCCGCTCCAAGCTTCTTGGCCACGATGGGCAAGATACCGCCAACCAGATCCGACAAGACCACCGTCACGATCAGCGTCAGACTGACCGTACCAGCCACTGCCACGCCCACCGAGGACATCATCAGCAGCCGCGCGAGATTCACCGCCGCCAGAGCGGCTGCGCACAGCGTGCTGACCCTCAGTTCCTTCCACAGCACCCGCATCCAGTCCGAGAAACGGATCTGTCCCAAAGAGAGCCCGCGGATCACCATGACGGAAGACAGGCTGCCGCTGTTACCGCCAGTATCCATGAGCAACGGGATAAAGGCAGTCACCGCCACTTGGGCCGCCAAAGCGTCCTCGAAATGGGAGATAATCCCGCCAGTGAACGTGGCAGAGAGCATCAACAGCATCAGCCATACCACCCGGCTGCGGAAGAGCCGGAGGACTGGACTCTCCAGATAAGGTCCCTCCGACGGCGACATGGCGGCCATGACCTCCATATCCTCCGTGGCCTCCTCCTGGAGGACATCCATGGCACCGTCCGCGGTGACGACCCCTACCAGATGGCCCTCTCCATCGACTATCGGGAGCTCCAGCAGATCGAACCCCTGCATGAGCTGAGCTGCCACCTCCTGGTCGTCTTCCGGCTGGAGCGTGACGAAGGGATGGGTCATGATCGTCTCCAGCCGGGTGTTCCCCCGGGTCAGCAGCAAGGTCCGCGGCGGTACCTGGCCCAGAAGGTCCATATCCTCTGACACTACATAGCAGGTGTTCATGTTGGCATCCGGCAGGCCTACCTGCCGGATCCGCGCAATGGCTTCGTCCACCCGGCACAGCGGCGGCAGCACCACCGGGCGTTCCCACATGACCGCGGCCACCGTGTCCTCGCCTGCCGCCTGCACGGCACAGGCATCTCCATACAGCGCATACTTCTTCAGCATCATATCTTATACCTCCTTGTTTTCTAGGAGCGAATGCTCCTGTTCGACAGGGAGGCCGGACAAAACGCGTCTAACCAGGGCGGACGCCGCCTCTGGGCCCGCTCTGGGAACGCGTTCCTCGCATCATGGAGGTCTCGTCTGGCCTTCGACTGCCGGCATCCATCCTGTCCACCTCTCTTTCTTCCAACGATCCACGCAAAAAAACGCGCCCCGAACGATGGGGCGCGTGCGTGCGCGTGATCACCGTTCGAGCTTCAACTCCGCCGGGCGGTGAAATCGCATTAGGTCATGCCTTGTTGTTCGACAAGCCCTGTTCAGACCAGCGCGTGATGTCTCCATCACTTTGCGGCAGCGATCCATATCCCTGCGGTAGCCTTACCTACCGGACGCATATGCGTTTGTAATGATATCATACCTGTTATGGGCCGTTTTGTCAACTCTGGGCCGGCCGCTGTCAGGAGGATCCCTCTCGTCTCTCACGGGACATCTGGCGTGCGCACGCCTCACCTTTTCGCGGCCGTCTCCGCCAGAAGAGGATGCGTGCCAAAGAACTGACCAACGAGACCCCCACTGCGATCGCGCCGGCATAGGCCGCTGTGCGCAGACCTTGCTGGACGAACGCGGCGATGTCCCCGTTGATGAGATGATCCATGGTATAATACAGCCCACCGCCCGGCACCAGGGGGATGATCCCGATGATGAGGAAGATCGTGACAGGCGCCTTCAAGATCCGGGCGCAGATCTCTGACAAGATAGATACCACGACCGTGGCCACCAGATAGCGCCCCACTTCGGAACCATATCCATCCATCAACAGATAGACGGTCCAGGACACCGCCCCGATGGCAGCGGCCAAAAAAACGAATAAGGGACGCTTCACTTCGAAGATCACACAAAAGCCCACGCATCCCAAGAACGCGTACAGGCAAGGCAGATATTCTCTCATCGTCCCCTCCTCATATCCCGAACCATACTCTGGCGATACCATACGGGATCGCGATGCCGATAGCGATAGCCATGGCCACGATCATGACCTCTGCAAAACGGGTCAGCGCAGTGAGGAAATCCCCTGTGATGACGTCCCGCATCATGTTCGTGATGGCCAGGCCAGGCACCAGCAGCATGATCGCGCCGATGACGACCATATCCGTATGGATCCCGGCCCCCAGCGCTGCCAACGCCACCGGCGGCAGCATCAGCAGCATGCTGGCGCAGACGTAGGTGAAAAAGACGTTGGCGTTCACCCGGCGCATATAGCCTACCGTACTCTTCACCATCAGACCGCAGGCGAAGGCGATGAGCGCATCCAAGAAGTGCCCGCCCCAGAACAGCGTGAAGAACAGCGCCGTGGAGCCATAAGCCAGCGAGACTGCCCATGGGGGATAGGCGGGAGCCTCCTCGATGGCCTGTAGGCGGGCAAACGCCACCTCCACTTCCGGCTTCTCCTGGCAGACCTGCCGGCAGAGTCCATTGAGACGGTCCAGCTTGTCCATATTGTTGGCCACTGCCCGGATCCGGACCGCTTTCGCATAGTTCCGGGTCTCGTCCCGGATATTCAGGATGATACAGGATGGGATGGCGAACACCTCCACCTCCTGATATCCATACGCAGCCAGGATCCGGTCCACAGAATCCTCCACCCGATATATCTCCGCACCATTGCGGAGGAGCTCTCGTCCCATCTCACAGCAAAAGTCCAAAAGCTGCTCGGTATCCATCGCCTCCATCGGTCTCCCCCTGTCTCTTTCGATATCATGCGCAGGCCGCGCACCAGATGTATGATCAAGGCCCTCCTAAGAGAAGCATCAAGCGCCTCCAGCGCCCTTCCCCATGCGCCGCAAAACAGCCTCTCTGGTATCGGTTAGGATGCCTCCACACCGGGCATCCTAACCGATACCAGAGAGGAGGCATGGATATGGCGCATTTGAGCGCATATTTTTCCCTGAGCGGCATCGATGACCGCCATGATGGGAAGGAACTCAAGAGAGAACTGGATCGTTTGCCCGGCGTCACTTCCGTCAGTATCAGCGGCAGCGGCCGCCTGGCGGTAGATTATGACTCCACCGGCGTGCGGAAGGAGCATATCCTCCAGAAGCTCCAGTCCCTGGGCTATCAGGTCCAAGACCATGAGGGCTGAATGCAGTCCCCCACACCATCGTCTGCCTGGCAGGCATCTCTCACGAGCGGGCGGTCCCATCTTCGGGGCCGCCTGCCCGCTGTTCTCGAGGTCCAGGCAGGAACTCCTCTCCCACGGGCGCCATCTCCAGCGCTCCGGCAGAAAGTTCCCGCAGCGCTCGCGCGAACGGCTCCGCACCGTCATCCGGGAATGCCGCGCGGATGACCACATCCGCGCCGTATGCAGTGTCCCGGACCATGCCGCCGCATGCGGCGATCTCCAATTTTACCCGTTCGAAGAGGGGATAGGTACAGGGCACGTCCCAAATGCTCCAAAGCTGCATGGTACACGTCCCCGCGGCATCCAAAGCGTCTTTCGCCCCCCGGGCATAGGCCCGCGTCAACCCGCCAGCTCCCAACAGGATGCCGCCGAAATACCGGGTGACCACACAGCACACGTCCGTGATCTGCTCCCTTTGGAACACGTTCAGCATCGGCTGCCCCGCCGTGCCCTGAGGCTCTCCGTCATCGGAATAGCGGACCACGTTCGCGTCCCGCAGCAAATAGCACCAGCAGTTGTGGCGGGCGTCGTGATACGTCTTCTTCATCTCCTCGATGCGGGCGCGGGCCTCTGCCTCAGTCTCCACCCGCCAGATATGGCTGATGAATCGCGAACGCTTCTCGATAAACTCACTGGCGGCATCTTCAAATGGAACGCGATACATGGGCGAGCCAGTCCTCCTTCGTGAGCAGATAGAAATATGTCTCCCGTTCTTCCCCCATCAGCTCCGCACGAGTGACGCGGGCGAACTGATAGCGGAAACCGCATTTCACCATACACCGGCGGGAACGCCAGTTGCCTGCGTAATGCGCACACCAGATGCGCTGCAGGCCCAGTTCCTCGAACCCCCAGCCGATCACAGCCGCCAGGGCCTCCGGCATCAGGCCCCGGCCCCAATAGGCGGAGGAGAGCGCATAGCCCACCTCGTCGTCCGGGCAGTCGGCCCGCTCCCCCGCCGGATGCGTGTGCACGAAGCCAATCGACCCCACCACGGCGCCGGTCTCTTTATATCCTATGGCGAATACGCCTGGCTGAGAGAACACCGTACGGATGATCTCCCGGCTCTCAGCTTCGCTCCGATGAGGCGGCCATCCGGCGATGGGACCTACCCGGGGATCCGAGGCATAGGCATAGAGGTCTGCGGCATCACGCTCCGTAAAGGGACGCAGGATGAGCCGTCTCGTCTCGATGACCGGCATAGGATACGCTCCTTTCTTATCTTGGTATCAGCCTGCGAGGCGTCACGTCTCGAGAAATGGCCCCACCTGGCCCAGCACCCGCGGATCGCACACCGCAGTCACGTCGATGGTCTCTCGATATTCCACGCTCTCCACCTTCGCCTCCCGGTACAGCATGTCCAGCACGCTGCCCTTATCATAGGGGATATGGAGCGTCACCCGCTGCGTGCCCCGGTCCAAGCGCTGGTCGATCATCTCCAGCAGCCGGTCCACGCCTTCGCCGGTCCGGGCGGAGATCGAACAGATGTCCTGGCCATGCGGCATGATCTCGCCCAGGGGCAGCTTGTCGGATTTGTTGAACACATCGATCCGAGGCAGTGTCCCGGCTCCCAGCTCCCGGATCAGATCTTCCACCACCTGGGCCTGCTGCTGCCACTCCGGATTGGATACATCGATGACGTGGAGCAGCAGGTCCGCATACTCCAGCTCCTCCAGCGTGGCCTTGAACGCCTCCACCAGCTGATGCGGGAGCTTGCGGATGAATCCAACGGTGTCAGATATCACTACCTCCAGTGTGTCTGACACCGTCAGCAGGCGGCTGGTCGTGTCCAGTGTATCGAAGAGGCGGTCGTTGGCCGGTATGCCTGCGCCGGTGAGCTGGTTCAAAAGCGTGGACTTCCCGGCATTGGTATACCCCACGATGGCGACCACTGGCACCTCGTTCTTCTGCCGCCGCGAACGCTGGGTACTGCGGACCCGGCGCACTTCCTCCAGATCCGCTCGGAGCTTGTCGATCTTCCGGTGGATATGACGCCGGTCGGTCTCCAGCTGGGTCTAGCCCGGGCCCTTGGAACCGATGGGCCCTTTGCCGCTGGTGCCCGCCTGGCGCTCCAAGTGGGTCCACATACCGGTCAGACGAGGTAGCAGGTACTGATACTGGGCCAGCTCCACCTGGAGGCGCCCCTCCTTCGTCTTTGCCCGCTGCGCGAAGATGTCCAGGATCAATCCGCAGCGGTCCAGCACCTGCACGCCCAAGGACTCTGTGAGCACCCGCATCTGGGAGGGCGAGAGGTCATTGTCGAAGATCACCATGGTGGCGCCCGCATCCTTGCAGTAGCGCTTCACCTCTTCCACCTTCCCCTCGCCGATGAAGCAGCGGGGATCCGGGCTGGGCCGGTTCTGGAGCACGATGCCGACCGTCTCACCGCCGGCAGTCTCTACCAGGGAAGACAGCTCCTCCATGGTCCCTTCGTCCGCGTCCTCTTCCTTTTTCAGTACCGGTGAATGCAGGCCCACCAGCACCACTTTGTCTCGTACTTCCTCTGTTTCTCGCATCCAGTCTCGTTCTCCTTATCTCGTGTAGGCCTCCACGACCTGCCCGGTATACATCCGGTGCCAGCCGCCCTTCTCACCGTAAAACGGCAGGATGGCCTCTTCCGCCGCAGCGCTCTGCGGCACCATGTCCTGGACGTAGAGCTTCCGGCACACCAGGACCCACTCCGCCTCATCGAAGAAGGGCGCGGCCCCGGCGCCGTAGCGGACCGTCAGACCGCATCTGCCGATCTTGTCCGTGTCCCGTCCGCTGTGGCTGCCGCAGAAAGCTGTGATCTTCTTTTGGTCCGGCGGCAGCACGGACACAGTGAAATAGTCATGGGACTCCATGAACGTATAGGTGTGGCGCTCCGGCCGCACATATACCGTGCATACCGGCAGGTTCCAGAGCACGCCCACCTGGCACCAGCCGATGGTCATGGTGTTGCAGCCGTTCTCGTCTCCGGCAGTCAGCAGGGGCGGCTGGCCGCCGAACACTCGGAACACCTCCGGGGCCAAGGTCTTGATGTCTACAGGATGCAGGTCCATCGTACAGCTCTCCTTTCTTTCCGTCAAGGACAGTATATGCGCTCTGCGTGAAAAATAGCTTGACTGCGAGCGGTAAAAAAGGGCCTGCCGCAAACGCAGCAGACCCTTTGTACGATCGTGTCAGGCTTACTTCAGGCCGAACTTCTTGTTGAACTTGGCAACGCGGCCGCCGGTGTCCACCAGCTTCTGCTTGCCCGTGAAGAAGGGGTGACACTTCGAGCAGACTTCCACCTTGATATCCTTCTTGGTAGAACCTGTCTCAATCACATTACCGCAGGCGCAAGTGATCGTAGTCTGCTGATAATTGGGATGGATTCCTTCC
>CALXDL010000018.1 GCA_944387055.1 uncultured Oscillospiraceae bacterium | reverse complement strand
AGCTCCCCGGCGATGCCCAGCCCCAGCCGGAACCCGGCGGTGAAGGCGGCCAGGGACACCTCCTCCCGCAGTTCGAACTCCAGGTCCTCCAGATCCAGCAGGCGGTCCTGATTTCGATGGGGCAAGTCCTCCTGAAGGGTCTGGTAGATCGCGTCCAGTTCCCGCTGGATGTCGGGATACTCCGGTTCCCGGAAGAACCGCTGGTGCAGGGCTTTCATGTAGTCGTTCATGTGTGCCGCCTCCTTATCAGCAACACACAATACCACAGAAACAGGAAATAGCCAGCGCTCCAGCGCACTGTTAAGGGAAAATTATCATTTGATTCCTGCCGACACCTATCTTTGTCAACAGCATCGCAAATTTGGCCAGAGGAAGGAACGATCGTTTTCAATCCCACAATGTATACAGTGAACACATCCCACCCAAGTCCATTCCGCACAAAGCTGACAGCACTTGCAACCAGGAGATGCCTTATGTTACAATGCATGCAGAATGATGTTCATACACAGGAGGGATCAATATGCCCAATTCGATTGATCGTTCTATTCGTTCAGCGGAGATTTCCTTGCAGATGGAGGGGTTCTTCGTTACAGATACTTGTAAAGCTCTGTGCCGAAGATTACTCTCCGGGGAGATCTCCTTGCAGGAATATCTGTCTCTGGTGAGCCCGGATGAGGGGAAGTCCTAATATGTCTTACAAAATCGATTCCGCTACAGAGGACTGCTATCCCGGAACGACCTGTTTGATCAATAAGCTCGGTATACAGGATGAGGCAAAACTGGCAGAGACAGAAGCTGCTGTTGTTCTGGGTAAGGCCAGCCTGCTGGACCAAAAGCCACTGGAAGGAGCATTTGATTTTCATCACTACCGGGCTATTCACCGATTCTTATTTTGCGATCTCTATGATTGGGCAGGGGAAATCCGCACCATGAACCTCTCAAAAAAAGGAACGATTTTTGTCCCTGCTCATGAAATTAAATCCTGTGCGGATGCGTGCTTTGCTCGGTTAGCTGCATTTACTGCGGAGGGCCTCACTCGTCAGGAGTTTATCGAGGGAGTTTCAGATTTTTATAACACTGTGAATATGCTGCACCCGTTTCGAGAAGGAAACGGTCGAACACAAAGGATCTTTTTCACCCAATGGCTCCGCCATCTTGGCTTTGATTGGGACCTATCAGACATCGATCCGGATGCGTTTATGGTTGCAACGATTTATGCGGCTCAGGGCGTGATGGATCATCTGCAGAATTTTTTTGATCAAAGTATCCAATCGCCCAGCGCAGAACCGGATATGCGGTTATATTAGAGTTTCGGATACCGGACAGCTTGCAGGCTGTCCGGCATCAAAAATAGGGCTCTCTCTCCAGCGCCAAGTCGTGGCTTCTGGCCTCCCGCAACAGCGGGAGGCCTTTTTCTTTGAATTGCGGCGCAGATCCTGTGTGGCTCACCACCCCTTCATGGTCATGCCACCCATCGTTTGCTGGGGCGTCTCTTCATGGTCGTCCGGCTTGTGGCCCAGGGCGATGCGGCGCTGTTGGAGCTCCCGTCGGCGCTTCCGGTCCATCCGCTGGTCCAGGGGCGTCGCGGGCGGCACAGAGCGTTCCCGAAAGAGGTCTCCCAGGTGGTGGAGCAGCTTCGTGGCAGCCAGGAGCACATTCGGCAGGCCCGGCCCTGCGTCCATGCGCTCCAGCAAGAATCCGGCATATGGGTTGCCCTGTCTTGCCGACTGGGTCAGCCAGTAGTCGGCGGCATCCAGGTCCCGTTTCACGTCCCGGTCGGAGAGATACAGCTTTCCCAACGCATACTGGGCATACGCATTCCCAATCTCTGCCGCCGTGGTCAGATATTTTTCTGCCCGATAGACGTCCTTCGGCACTTCCTCCCCTTGCAGATACAGCTTTCCCAGCTGATAGGCGGCCCAGCTGTTGCCCTGGCTGGCCGCTTTCTCGTACCAGTACACCGCCGCCGTAGTTCGCTTTTGAGCTTGCATCAGCTTCCCGAGAGCATATTGGGAAAAGTCATTTCCCGCCTCGGCGGAGCGGCGGAACCAATGCTCCGCCCGCTCATCGTCCGGCAGGACGCCCAGCCCGTCCCGCCAGCACTTGCCCAGCTGGTGGGCCGCCACGGTGAAGCCCTGCTCCCAGAGTTGTTCCAGCACCGGGAGCTGTTGGGCCTTTTCCGTTTCCGGCGCATTTGGATCGCAGAGGATCTCCTTCGCGTCCCGATAGGCCAGCACCAGGTCCCAGTGGGACTCCATGTCCAGTGTGTCGTATTCCTCCTCCACCTCATCTACCATCCGCTGATCCTCGAAGGAGAACTTCCCCAGACGGATGTTCTCCGCCTCCTGGACGACCAGATTCTGGATGGCCCGGAACTCCTTCTGCCGGGACAGCGGCAGGTGCTCCCGCGACTTGTCCGTGTAGTAGGAATCCACCGCGTCCTTCATCTCGTTCCAGACCTCATAGCACTCCGCCACTTCCGGCAGCTTCGCCAGCGCATCCACGATGGCGTCCACCTGTTCCTTGACCGGCTTCTTCAGATATCCATAGACCTTTTTGCCCTCGGCCGTTTCCAGCGCCCGCACCAGCGTCTCCATCCGCTGCTCGATCTCCGGGCTGTCGCAGAGGAAAGAGCGCATCTGCCGGATGAGACGTGCCATGGCGCTCTGCGCCGTCCTGCGGACCTCCTGGTAGGAGAAATCCTTCTTTTGGTACAGCGACAGCAGTTCGTCCCGAAAGATCTCATTGGTGAGCTTGGACCGGATCTGCTGGATGCCCTGCTCCGTGAGATACCCCTGTTGCGGATCGTCCGACCACACCATCAGGTGGATGTGGGGATGGTGCTTCTCATCGTGGAAGGCCGCCCGCCAGCGAACGTTGTTGGGTGAGATCTTCATGGCCTGTGCCAGCTCCGTCTGATGCGCCAGCACCAGGCTCCGCCAGCTATCGGCACGGTCGTATCCCAGCCGGGCGGCATCCTCCCGCCGGAGCGAGCAGATGAAGATCCACACCGGCCCTTCGTGATGTTCCACCGCTTCCATGGACGCATCCAGGTCCACGGACCTCTTACTGGAGAACAACCCGTGGGACCTGGGCCGCTGCGCGACGTACCGCAGATACTGCTCCCCTTTGCGGAACAGGTGGGCGTTGTCATCGATGGCGGCCGCGATGAAGGACGACGCGGTGGAGACCGTCGCGTGCTGCTGATACGCCTCATGCTCCGGCAACGACGCACTGTCCGGGAAGTCCCGGAGCAGCTTTTGAATGAGTTCCCGCTGCTTCGGCGACGGTGGACCGTTGCCGGTCACCAGCTCCACGCCGTCTCGCGTGGCGATGTATCGCAGATATCCTTCCGCACCACACCCCGGACGGATGTAGCTGGACTTCAGGATGAGCCCCGTCATACGTCAGCGCCCTGCTGGGACACCACCGCATCCTCCAGAGTGATCTCTCCGTTGGTCTCCTTCACATTGCGGATGCACTGGACCCGGAGCTTCCGCAGAGTGTCCAGATCCACGGGGATGTCGTAGGCGATGAGGTTCGCCATCAGGTCCTGCTCCACGGACTGCTTGAACAGCTGACGGCCGATCCGCTTCCCCAGGGCATCCAGCTTGCCCTCCAGCACCTCCGCCAGCACCCGGGGCAGGTAGGAGCCGTCATGCGCCGCGTCCAGATAGCCGGTGTAGAACCGCACGGCCTTTTCGATGTACTCGCTCTGGCTTTTGCAGTTGTCTGCCAGATAGTGACCTTCGACGATTGCCTTTGCCTCCGGCGTGATCCAGAGGGCGAATTTTACCTTGTCCTTTACCATTTGCCAAACCTCCGTTTCTGGGGCAGGAACGCCCCTGCTTTTCTTGAAATGCGGGGCTTTCAGGGCTCCACGACCCCACAAGGCCCATTTTGGGGGCCCAAGGAACGCCCTGTTCAACGCCCCGCGACCGCCCGCACTGCGGGCCGGATGTGTCTGCGCCAGGGCTCAACGACCCCGGCGCTTTCTCCTGCCTCGCTCTCTCGTCCCCCAAATTCGGTCCAAAACCGTCTGGTTCCTTCGGAAGGGGGAGGGGCCGCCCCTGCGCCCAAACGGGGCACACAGGGGCTTACAGGCGGTCACGCGGGGCTTTCCCGCTCCCGCAGGAGTTCCGTAATCCGCCGCTGTTCCGCCGCCAGATCCAACCTGTTCAGCTGGCGCTGGTAGAAGGCATCCACCGCCTGCTGGATGGGCAGGATGGTGTACAGATTGTTGCCGTTCCACTTCATGCCGTTGGCATCGATGTAACTGGTGCGCTCCACTGCGATGAGCTGCCTTTCTGCCAACTCATTGATGTGCTTCATCACCGTATTGACGGCAAGGCCCACCGCGGAGGAGATCGTATTGTAACTAGGGTGACACTGGTGTGTGCGGCGGTCCTCGCAGTAGAGCAGGTAGGCGTAGACCGTGATCGCGCCATGACTGAACTCCAGAGAAAAGATCTCATCCGGCAGCGTGAAAAACTTTTTGGCGCCTGTATCATAGAGTACCGGGACGAGTGCATCCGTAACGAGGCCACAGGCCAGCAGACTCTCAAGGTTCTGTCTCGCTGCCCGTTCACTCATCCCAGTACGCTGTGCCAGTTCCCGCGCTGTGACATCACCGCCGATGCTTCGGCAGCACCGGTACTGAAGGTAGGCCAGCACTGCAAAGGCAGGCGGTTTGAGTTTCATCCTCCAGATGTCGTTGGGCAGTGCAAATCGGTATTGGCTGATATCTCGCTTCATGAGAGAACGCTTCACTTCAGGTCACCTCCTTCTGCCTGTGCGGATGCCCATTCTATAAACTGCTCCTTGGGCACCACCATCCGGCTGCCCACCTTGAGCGTGGGAAAGTTTGGCTCGTGCATCAGTTCGTAGGCACTGGAGATCGATACCCCCAGCACCTTTGCCACTGTCTCCGCGTTGAGAAACAGCGGCAGGTCATCGTAGCTTTTGTCTTGTGACTGTTTCATGTACATCTCCTGTCGATAGATCCTGATCCGGTGATTGAAATAGAAAATGAGATACGCGCATCCGCCTCCCCCTGCTTTCAGTCTAATAGCGGACCCGGCAGCCTTTTTGCCGGGTCTCAAAATTTTCCCGATCAGCCGCTCAAGACTCCTCCTACTTTACAGACCTCAAATAACCCCCTCATTACTCTTGCGAGGACACTTGAAACGCGACATAAATCTGACATATTCACCGTTTCCCTTCAGTATCCTCGCTACATTTCTGACAGAAAAGCGGAGCGTCTGCTGACGCAGACGCTCCGCTTGAAGCTGGTACGATTCAATTTTTCACTGGCCGCTGCAAGCGGCACTTCCCCTCTGCCTCATCCCGCTCTTTTAGGAGCCGGGCCAGAGCGGTGAACAATTTCTTCTGCAGATAGTCCGCGCTGCCCCGGTTGATCTGGTGGGCCTCGGCATACTTGCGGATGGACAGCCCCTTCACGAACCGCTCCCGGAAGTAGTCTCTGTACTCTGCCAGGACCGTCTTCAGGGCATCGTTCAGAAACCGCAGGTCCTCTTTCAGCTTGTCGAAGTCATCCGCGGTAATGGCAACAAATGCTTTCTCCTTTACGCAGAAGCGATACTTGCGCAAATCGAACCTGTAGTTTTCGCACAGGTCTTTTGCGTATGCATAGTAGGAATCGGCGCATTGGTACGGGCGGGAGTCATATTCATCCAATGGCGGTCTGGGCGTTCTGCGCACCGGTCCGCGGAATCCGCCCGCTTCCAGGATCTTGATGGCGGAGTCATCGATCGCCATGTTCGTCAGACGCTTGTACTTGGCTCTCCGCTCCCCATTCACCTCCAGGAATGCGCAGAAGGACTGCTTACTCATGGTGTAATACCTGGGTGGGCCCGAGAATGGGAAGGGACTCCAGATGACAGTCTCCTCGCCGGTGTCGGCATCCGTGGCCGAGGAGATCACATAGACGGTTTTTCCATCGTACCGCCGGTAGTACCCAGCATAAATCCGTCTGCCCGCCATTGCCCGCACCTCCTTGCTTTTTCTGTCTTCAGTATAGTGAGGAATGAAATCTTTGTAAATATAACCACATTTTATTTGCAAAGTATCATTTTATGTTCTGTATTCACTTTTGCAAAAATCGTAGGAACGCAGTCACTTCCTTTGACGCTTTTCCAGAATATGCTGCACCGAGAATTCGCTTGATAGATGGTGACAGAGGTAGAATGCGAATCCGGCTGGAACAATTTGACAAAGAAGTTGCAGGGAGAATTGCCACACCAAGTCCTTGCTCGACCAGTGTAATTCGGGACGCATCGTCCGTTGCGGTGATTTGCATTTTCGCTTGAATAGGAAGACCTCGAAGGAAAGGCTGAAGTTCACGTGTCTCTTCCAGAATAAGCGGATGAGAAATCAGTTGCTTAAGAGAAACGGAATTTTTCTCAGCTAAAGGAGAATTTTGGGATACGATTGCATAGAAGGGGTCATCCATTAGTGGAATCCAGGTACAGTTTTTTCCCTTTTTTTCAGAAAGAAAAGCCAAATCCAACTTTCCACCTTCCAATAGACTTGTCAGTTCATCCCCGCCCACATGGAGTTCCAGCGTGATTCCCGGATTGAATTCCTGAAAATCCCGGATAATAGGAGAAAGCCAACTTTGCATAATGCTGGGGTATGAGCCGATTCGCAGGATCCGCCGTTGGGAATCTCTCATTTGCGAAGACTCCTGCTGTAGCTTTTCTTCCGCCTGGACAACTGATTGGATGTAGGGCAGTAGATGCTTCCCCTCTTCGGTCAAGACAACTCCGCTGAAGTCTCTTTTCAATAAATGACAGCCCAGCTCATTTTCCAGGCCGTTCATCATTTGCGTCAATGCAGGTTGACTATACTCCAAGGTCTCTGCCGCCTTGCTGATACTGCCGCTTGCGGCAATAGTCAAAAAACAAGATAGCTTTCTCACATCCACAGAGCACACATCCTTTTTCTTATGGCGATATATTGGTTTTTGTTATATCCGCATTATAATCTCTTTCTTCTCAAAATGGAAAAACAATGTTATTAGATAAGTATAAAGGTCTCGGAAAAGGCCACCGCCATAGGAACCACAAACACTATAGAAGGGAGCGCGTTATGGAAATTACAATCACCCGTGCAACCTCACAGAAGCCAATTCCAGAATCGTCAACACTTGGCTTTGGTAGATACTTTACGGACCATATGTTCATCATGGATTATGAAGAGGGCAACGGTTGGCACAATGCCAGGATCGTCCCTTACGCCCCTCTGATGCTCGATCCGGCGGCCGCTGTATTCCATTACGCCCAGGAATGTTTTGAAGGCCTAAAAGCATACAGAACCGATGCGGGTCGTGTCCAGCTCTTCCGCCCGGACTGCAATGCCAGACGTCTCAACTGCACCCATCGCCGCCTCTGTATCCCGGAACTGCCGGAAGATGATTTCCTCCACGCAGTAAAAGCTCTGGTGGAAGTAGAGCAGGCTTGGGTCCCCGGAGCTGAGGGAACGTCTCTGTATATCCGACCATTTACGATTGCGACAATGGCACGGCTGGGCGTTCATGCCTCCAGCAGCTATCAGTTTTTGATTATCTGTTCGCCATCCGGCGCCTATTATGCCGCAGGTTTGGAGCCCATAAAGATATATGTGGAAGATACCTATGTCAGAGCCTGTCCTGGAGGGACCGGGTATATCAAATGCGGTGGAAATTATGCGGTCTCTCTCCTAGCAGCCCAAAAGGCGGAAGCTGACGGCTACAGTCAAGTCCTCTGGTTGGACAGCCAGGAGCGGAAGTATGTGGAAGAAGTCGGCGCCATGAATATTTTTTTCAAGGTTGATGGAAAAGTTTATACCGCCAAGGCCGATGACAACGATGGAACAGTTCTGCCTGGTGTGACGCGCCGCTCAATTATAGAGCTGCTCAAGGACTGGGATTATGAAGTCATAGAAGGCAGACTGGCCATTGGAGATATCATGCAGGCTGCAGAAGACGGCCTGTTAGAGGAGGTTTTCGGGTCCGGAACCGCAGCTGTGATCTCCCCAATCAAACAATTGGACTATCGAAATCAGAGCGCATTTATCAATCAAGGTCAGATTGGGCCGCTCACGCAAAAACTGTATGATACCTTGACTGGAATTCAATGGGGCCGCCTCCCAGACCCAAAAGGCTGGACTGTGCCGGTTTGCTGAAGTTCAAAATACTACTGAAGAAAGAGGAGAGAATTATGAACGCATATCTTGCCAGCGTGATCGAGAACGTGAAGCACAAGCACGGCGACGAGCCGGAGTTCGTCCAGACGGTGGAGGAGGTGCTCTCCTCCCTGGAGCCGGTGATCGAGAAGCACCCGGAGTATGAGAAGGTGGACCTTCTGGGCCGCATGGTGGAGCCGGAGCGGATGTTCACCTTCCGTGTCTGCTGGGAGGATGACCAGGGCCAGTGGCACACCAACACCGGCTGGCGGTGCCAGTTCAACGGCGCCCTGGGCCCTTACAAGGGCGGCCTGCGGTTCCAGAAGGACGTGTATCCCGGCATCATCAAGTTTTTGGGCTTTGAACAGACCTTCAAAAACAGCCTGACGGGTCTGCCCATCGGCGGCGGAAAGGGCGGGGCGGACTTTGACCCCGCCGGCAAGTCCGACGCGGAGGTCATGCGGTTCTGCCAGGCCTATATGCAGGCTCTGTACCGGTACATCGGGCCGGACATCGACGTGCCCGCCGGGGACATGGGCGTGGGCGGCCGGGAGATCGGCTACCTCTTCGGCGAGTACCGGCGGCTGAAGGGCGCCTGGGAAAACGGCGTGCTGACGGGCAAGGGGTTCGCCTCCGGCGGCAGCCGCATCCGGCCGGAGGCCACGGGCTTTGGCGCGGTATACTATCTGGAAAATGTTCTCAAGCACGAGGGAGAAGAGATCGCAGGCAAGACCATCGCCTGCGCGGGCTTCGGCAACGTGACGTGGGGCATCTGCAGGAAAGCCACGGAGCTGGGGGCCAAGGTGGTGACCCTGTCCGGCCCGGACGGATATATCTACGATCCCGACGGCGTGAATACGAAGGAGAAGATCGCCTACCTGGTGGAGATGCGCGCCAGCGGCCGCAACCGGGTGCAGGACTACGCGGACAAGTTCGGGGTGGAGTTCCACGCGGGAGAGAAGCCCTGGGGCGTGAAGGTGGACATCTGTATGCCCTCCGCCATGCAGAATGACGTGCATCTGGAGTCCGCCAAGAAGATCGCCCAGGCAGGGGTGAAGTACTACATCGAGGTGGCAAATATGCCCACCACCAACGATGCGCTGCGGTATTTGATGGAGCAGCCTGGGATGATCGTGGCGCCCAGCAAGGCGGTGAACGCCGGCGGGGTGGCGACCAGCGCCCTGGAGATGGCCCAGAACAGCGAGCGGCTGGTATGGACCGCCGAGGAGGTGGACGCACAGCTGCACCGGAT
This sequence comes from uncultured Oscillospiraceae bacterium, assembly GCA_944387055.1. Classification (GTDB taxonomy): domain Bacteria; phylum Bacillota; class Clostridia; order Oscillospirales; family Oscillospiraceae; genus Oscillibacter. The sequence goes on along the minus strand of CALXDL010000018.1, from coordinate 18 downwards.
CATGAACACCATCTACCA
>CALXDL010000017.1 GCA_944387055.1 uncultured Oscillospiraceae bacterium | reverse complement strand
GGGGAGTGGATGGATAGTCGGTAGAGGCGTGCCTCTACCGTTTTTTCATCCCAAAGACCTTGGACCGAACGAAAAAATGGAGGGCACCTATGAGATTCGAACATTTGCAAGGATCGATCGTCGCGATGATCACCCCATTCCGTCAGGACGGCTCCGTCGACCTCGACAGGCTGACGGCTCTGCTGGAGCGGCAGATCGCCGCCGGCACCGATGGCATCTTGACCTTGGGCACCACTGGAGAGTACTCCACGATGACCCACGAGGAAGAAGCCGCCGTGGTGGCGCATACCATCCGGGTGGTGGATGGCCGCGTCCCAGTGATCGTGGGGAGCGGCTCCAACTGCACGGCCTCCCAGATCGAGAAGAGCCGCCAATACCAGGCCATGGGAGCCGACGCACTGCTGCTGATCGCTCCCTATTACAACAAGGCCAACCCAGAGGGCATGTACCGCCACTTCGCCGACACGGCGGACGCGGTGGATATCCCATGTCTCCTCTACAACGTTCCGGGCCGCACGGGCTGCGCCATCCCGGTCTCCGTGGTGGAGCGTTTGGCGGAGCATCCCAACATCTGCGGCATCAAGGAAGCCAGCGGCGACATGTCCTATGCCATGAAGATCGCGCACTGCATCGGACCGGAGTTCGCCCTGTATTCCGGGAACGACGATATCACCGTGCCGCTCATGAGCATCGGCGGCAGCGGGGTCATCTCCGTCTTCGCCAATGTGATGCCGGAGGTGTGCCACCGGATCGTGGCGGACTTCCTGAGCGGGCATCAGGAGCGGGCGCTGGCGGAGCATCTGCGGTATCTGCGGCTGATGAACGACCTCTTCATCGAGGTGAACCCCATCCCTGTGAAAGCCGCCATGAACATGATGGGCCTGGGCGCAGGCCCCCTGCGCCTGCCCCTGTGTGAGATGAGCGAGGCGCACACTGCGGTCCTGCGGGCCACGCTGGAGGAGGCGGGGCTGCTGTGAAGATCGTGCTGATCGGCCGGGGCAAGATGGGGCGGGGGATCGCGGAAGCCGCACGGGCCGCCGGAGACGAAGTGGAGGCCATGTTCGGTCGGGACGATCTGGATCAGCTGGGCCGGCTGGGCCGGGTGGGAGATGTGGTCATCGACTTCTCCCGGCCGGAGGCGCTGGCGGAGATCTGCTCCTACGTCCATCGCACGGGGACGCCGCTGCTCTCCGGCACGACGGGCTATACCGCGGCCCAGCAGGCGGAGCTGGAGGCCCTGGGCGCATACGCGCCCGTGCTGTGGAGCGCCAATTACTCCCTGGGCGTGGCAGTGCTCATGCGGGCACTGCAAATGGCCGCTCCGGTCCTGCGGCCGGAGTTCGATATCGAGATCACCGAGACCCACCACGCCCAGAAGGCGGACGCTCCCAGCGGGACGGCGAAGCTGCTGCTGGAGGCGGTGGATCCCCGCCATACGCTCACGCCAGTCTATGGCAGGGAGGGGCGGAGCGGTCCGCGCGGCCGGGGAGAGGTGGGCATCCATGCCCTCCGCGGCGGAACCGTGGCCGGGACCCACACAGTGCATTTCTTTGGCCCGGACGAGGAGCTGGAATTCACACATCGTGCGGCCAGCCGCCAGATATTCATCCAGGGCGCCCTGCGGATGGCCCGGCTGCTGCCGGGCCGGCCCAACGGTATCTATGACCTGCAGAGGATCTTATTCAAGGAGTGAGTGGATGATGGATGCACAGGAAATCATCGATTATATCGCCAATGCCAAGAAAACGACCCCGGTGAAGCTCTATGTGAATACGACCGGGCCTGTGGACTTCGGCAGCGCCAAAGTGTTCGGCGGCGGGAACAGCTTCACCGTCTTCGGCGACTGGGGGGAGCTCTCCCCCATCCTGGAGGCCAATAGGGAGCGGATAAGCGACTGGGTGGTGGAGAACGACCGGCGCAACTCCGCTGTGCCCCTGCTGGATCTGAAGGGCATCCAGGCCAGGATCGAGCCGGGCGCCATCATCCGGGAGAAGGTGGAGATCGGCGAGGGTGCCATCATCATGATGGGCGCCATCCTCAACATCGGCGCCGTGGTGGGCCGGGGCACCATGATCGATATGGGCGCCGTCCTGGGGGGGCGCGCCACAGTGGGAGACCACTGCCACATCGGCGCCGGTGCGGTGCTGGCCGGTGTGGTGGAGCCTGCATCCGCCACGCCTGTCGTGGTGGAAGACGACGTGCTGATCGGCGCCAACGCCGTGGTCATCGAGGGCGTCCGTATCGGCCGGGGGGCCGTGGTGGCCGCCGGCTCGGTGGTGATTGAGGACGTACCGGAGAACGCGGTGGTGGCCGGGAGTCCCGCCCGCGTCGTCAAACGCAAGGACGAGAAGACGCAGGGCAAGACCGCTCTGGTGGATGCCCTGCGCAGGCTCTGAAGCATACCGGCAACAGTGCGCGCAGGAGCGGCTGCCCCAAGGGCGGCCGCTCCTGTGTCTTTGCACCGCGGTCAAAGGCAGAAGCGCCGGCGTTGGTCAGGGTGCCGAATTTCCATGAGAAAATTTGGCAGCGGGAACGGCGCTCTTTTGTTGCTGTGGGCCGCCTGTGTGTGGTATCGTTAAGGAAACGATCCAACAGGGAGGCGAGGACATGCTGCTCTTGGATTTCATCAACGTAGGCAATGGAGATTCCACGCTGGTCCGGGAGATCGTGGGAGGGGCCCAGACGTTCGCCATGCTGGTGGACTGCGGTCACGACTGTTTGACGCGGGACGACCATCCGCCTCTGGAGGATGGGCGTTCCCAGCGCATCTTTGCGGGAGATTTCCTGCGGGAAAACGGAGTGGAGCATCTAGATCTGCTGCTGCTGACTCACTTCCACCGCGATCATGTGGGCGGCCTGGGACGGGTGCTGGAGGCCGTGACCGTGGGCGAGCTGGTGTCCACGTACACGCCGCCGGCAGATGCCGCGCCGCTGGAGCCGGATGGCGACAACGGTCTTCCCAAAGCTGCCCGGAACGTGCTGCGGTGCATGGAGTTCTACGCCGCCGCTCTGCGGGAACATCCCGGGCGGGTGGCGCGGATGACGCAGCTGCCCGGAGACCGGCAGGAGGTGCGCCGCCTGACGGACGGATTGACCATGGACATCGACTTTGGAGAGCCTGCGCTCTACCCCCGCCAGAAGGCCGTGTGCGACGCAGCGTTCCACGGCGTGCGGGACCGGTATGACCTGATGCACTGGGGCAAGGTCATGAACGTCAGCAGCCTGCGCCAGCGCCTGCACTATGGCGGACGGGACATCGTCCTGGGCGGCGATGCGTTCGCCGCCACCTGGGACAACGACACCCTCGCTCCCTGCGATATCCTGAAGGTGCCCCACCATGCCTCTCTCACCTCTGTGAACCGCAAGTTCCTGGGCCTGCTCCGGCCGGAGATGGCAGTGGTCAGCGTGGCCTCCGAACGTCCTGATGAGCGGCCGCACCCCTACATCGTCTCGCTGCTGCAGGCATGTGTCCCGGAGGTCTGCTTCACGGACGCCGTGGCGATCGCCGGCTTGGTGGAGCCTGCCTATCACAAGTCCGTCCGCATCGAGATCCGGGAGGATGGGAGCATCCGCCGCTGGATCTGAACGTCTGCCCACCGGGGATGCCCGGCGGGCTTGTTTACAAAAAGGACCTTGTTTTCGCGCTGGAAAACGGCTACGATAGAGACAGGAGATGAAAAGGATGGAACGAGGCCGCCTCTCGGCGGCCGGAAAGGACCTTATGGAACGAAAGAAGATGTACATCCAGCGGGGCGCGGCAGTGCTGCTGACCGCACTGCTGTTGACGCCCAGCGCGTTGGCTGCTGGAGGCCAGCCGGCGATGGCCAGATCGATCGCCGCCGCAGCCGAAGCGATCCCCGCGGCCAAGTTGACGGCCTGTGCGGAGGCGGACTGGCGGCTGCTGCTGGTGGGGCCCCACCATGAGCTGCCGGAGGGATATACCGTGGACCTGGTGGCCCTGAAGAACGGCCTGCTGGTGGACGAGCGGATCTATGACGATCTCAACGCGATGCTGACGGATTGCCGGGCGGCTGGGCTGGAGCCGATCGTCTGCTCTGCCTATCGGACGGAGGAGACCCAGACCCGGCTCTATCGGAACAAGATCTCCCGTCTGCTGGCCGCAGGCTATGGCAGGGAGACGGCTCAGACCGAAGCTGCCCGCTGGGTGGCCCCGCCCGGCACCAGCGAGCATCAGACGGGGATGGCCCTGGACATCGTGTCCGCCTCCTATCAGCTCTTGGACAGCGCCCAGGCGGAGACGGAGGAGCAGCAATGGCTCATGGAGCACTGCTGGGAGTACGGGTTCATCCTGCGCTATCCGGAGGACAAGGTGGACATCACCGGCATCGGGTATGAGCCCTGGCATTACCGCTATGTGGGCCGGGAGGCGGCCCTCGCCATGCGGGAGAGCGGCGAGTGCCTGGAGGAGTACCTGGGCGATGTGCCGCCTGCGGCGGGGAGCGGCGAGACGGCCTGACCAGAGGCGGACGAGACAGGACCGAGGCGGAGCATCGCTCTGCCTCGGTCTTTTTCCATCTTATCGGATATGAAGATCCCACTTGACAAGTGGAGAAAGATGTGGCATAACTATATCATAGTAAATAAATAGGAATAGGAGGAAAACGGATGGACATCTATGTAGACAACGCGGCCACCACCGCGATGAGCGATACGGCCCTGGCGGCCATGCTGCCCTGTTTCCAACAAGACTACGGGAACCCCTCCAGTCTCCACAGCCCCGGGCAGCGGGCGGCGGAGAAACTGGCGGAGGCCCGATCGATCTTTGCCCGCGGTCTCCATGCCCGGCCGGAGGAGATAACATTCACCTCCGGCGGCAGCGAAGCGGACAACCAGGCACTTCGGTCCGCCGCGGCCTTGGGCGCCCGGAAGGGGAAGCGGCACATCGTCTCCACGAAGTTCGAGCATCACGCCATCCTCCATACGCTCCAGGCCTTGGAGAAGGAGGGGTTCCAGGTGACGCTGCTGGATATCCCGACAGACGGCGTCGTGACGGCGGAAGCGGTGGCGGCGGCCATCCGGCCGGATACCTGCTTGGTCACGGTGATGTTCGCCAACAATGAGATCGGCACCGTCCAGCCCATCCCGGAGATCGGCGGGCTCTGCCGTGAAAAAGGCGTGCTGTTCCACACGGACGCGGTCCAGGCCGCAGGGCATCTGCCCATCGACGTGACTGCCATGGACATCGACCTGCTCTCCCTCTCTGCGCACAAGTTCCATGGGCCCAAGGGCGTCGGCGTCCTATACGCCCGCAAGGGCGTGCCTTTGGTGAACGTCATCTACGGCGGCGCGCAGGAGCGCGGCAAACGGGCCGGCACGGAGAATATCCCCGGCATCTGCGGCGCGGCGGCGGCCTTCGACGAGGCCTGCGCCCATATGGAAGAGAACGCGGTACGGCTGACGGCCCTGCGAGACAAGCTGATCGCCGGCCTCATGGCCATCCCCCACACGGTCCTCAACGGCGATGCGGTCCGCCGCCTGCCCGGCAACGTGAACGTGTGCTTCGAGGGGATCGAGGGAGAGTCTCTCCTGCTGAAGCTGGACGAGAGAGGCATCGCCGCTTCGTCCGGTTCCGCCTGCACCTCGGGCTCTCTGGACCCAAGCCATGTGCTGCTGGCCCTGGGACGGCCCCACGAGGTGGCGCATGGGTCCCTGCGCTTGAGCTTGAGCAGCTACAACACCACCGAAGAGGTGGACTATATCCTGGAGGTCCTCCCCGGCATCGTCGCTTACCTGCGGGACATCTCTCCCGTGTGGGACGAGCTGGAGACGGGCCGCCGGCCCCATCTGATCTGAAAGGAGGACGAGCAGCATGGCTCTGTATAGTGAGAAAGTGATGGATCACTTCCTGCATCCCAGGAACGTTGGCAAGATGGAGGACGCCGACGGCGTAGGAGAGGTGGGCAACGCCAAGTGCGGCGATATCATGCGGATGTATATCAAGGTGGATCCGGAGACACAGATCATCACGGACGTGAAGTTCAACACCTTCGGCTGCGGCAGCGCCATCGCCACCAGCTCCATGGCCACGGAGATGATCAAAGGCAAGCCGATCGCGCAGGCTCTGGAGCTGAGCAATCGGGCGGTGGTGGAGGCCCTGGACGGCTTGCCTGCCCAGAAGATCCACTGCTCCGTCCTGGCGGAACAGGCGGTACGGACCGCCATACGAGACTATTTCGACCGCAAGGGCATCCCCTACGGCAAGGAGCTGGAAGACTGCGGGGAAGGATGCGGCCACTGCGGAGACTAGTAGAGCGCTGCACAAAGATGAGGACGGCCGCCCATACTGGGCGGCCGTCCGCGCGTACCAGGCCAGCGCAGGTGACACAGCGGCGGTCAGACAGGTCCCTCATCCATCCAGGAGACAGATCCGCCCATCCAGCTTGCCGCCGGACAGCGTCACCACAGCATAGGTGGGGACAGCACCGCGGCCGATGCTGCCTGGATTGAGGAACAGGGTCTTCCCCCGCAGATCCAACAGGGGGCGATGGGTGTGCCCGAAGAGGAACAGATCCAGGTCCTGCTCCTGGGCGGCGTATCCGGCAGAGAGCAGCGACTGCTTCACACCGTATGTGTGGCCGTGGCACAGGAGGATCCGTTTGTCTTCCAGACACAGCAGACGTTCCGTTGGTTCGCCGGGACGGCAGTCACAGTTCCCGGGGACCTGGCAGAGCGGGATCGCTGGATAGCGGGTCTGGAGCCGTTCGGCGTCCCGCCAGCAGTCTCCCAGATGGAAGATCATCCGGGGCGCGGTCTGTTCCACGGCCCGTTCCATGCTGGCGAGGTCTCCATGAGAGTCAGAAAGGACCAAGATATCCATATGGCAGCCTCCTTATCGTCCAGAGCCAGTATACGCGTTTTTCAAAAAGATCGCAAGGAACAGAAAAAAGGCTTGACAGATCGTGATGTCCGTGGTATATTTTACACGTAGTTAGTTAAAACTAACTACGTGCGAGGGCCAACCGACCCGTTTATCCGGGATGTTAGTTAGTCGCAGATAACTATCGGTACCGGCAGTGACAAGGAGGGACGGCATGGAGCGGACGTTCGAGGAGATCCTGGTGGAACAGTGTGCGCCCACCCTGGTGGGGATCAAACCCGCCAGCCTCTTCCGCTATCGTGCCGCCGATCCGCAACAGTCTCGGGCTGCAGCAGTCTATTGGGCCGGCGAGCTTGCCCCTTTCGGGATCACCGTCCAGATCCTCAAGACCTGTGCACAGACAGGCGCTTGCCTGATCTACCTGTATCGGGAGGCATGGCTCCGTACGATCCTCGCGGAACCGGCCACCCGGGACTTCCTGGCACAGATGGGCTATCAGACGGACCAAGGCTGCAGCGCACTGCTGGAACAGCTCTCACAGCGGCTTTGCCTGGAGGGAGCGTTCCCCCACGAGATCGGAGCGTTCCTGGGGTATCCTCTGGAGGACGTGGTGGGATTCATCCGCCACCGGGGCAGGGACTATACCTGCTCTGGCTGCTGGAAAGCCTACGGCGACCCAGAGGCGGCCCGGCGCCGTTTCGAACGATACCGCCGCTGCACCGCCCAGTGCAGGGAGCGGCTCCGGCGGGGCGTGCCGATCACCCGGATGATCGCGGCATGATGGGCGGCCCTTGCGAGGTCCTTTGATACTTATCTCCTTTTTTCCCCTCATACTGCCCCCGCGCGGCTGCCATACCGCGCGGGGGCAACTCCTTTCTCCGCCCAGGCGGCCTGACCTGTGTCCCGCCCTGTTGGGGGCGGCCTCCAGGAGAGCGGCGTGAGAGACCAAGGGGAGACCTTGCAAAATGTCAGACGATATGATACAGTATCCTGGTCTGAAAGTCGATCAAGGAGGCAGAAGCATGTCTGAGCTTCAAACTGAAATTTCCCGGCGCCGTACGTTCGCCATCATCTCGCACCCGGACGCCGGTAAGACGACCTTGACGGAGAAGTTCCTGCTCTATGGCGGGGCGATCGCTCAGGCGGGTGAGGTGAAGGGCAAGCGTGCCCGCGCCGCCACCTCCGACTGGATGGAGATCGAGCGCCAGCGCGGCATCTCTGTCACATCCTCGGTGCTGCAGTTCCAGCACAGCGGCTTTTGCATCAACATCTTGGATACGCCTGGCCACCAGGACTTCTCCGAGGATACGTACCGCACGTTGATGGCGGCGGACAGCGCTGTGATGGTCATCGACGGCGCCAAGGGCGTGGAGCCGCAGATGCGCAAACTCTTCGAGGTCTGCGCGCTGCGGCAGATCCCCATCTTCACCTTCATCAACAAGATGGACCGGGAGACCCGCGATCCCCTGGAGCTGTGCGAGGAAGTGGAGCGGGAGCTGGGGATCGACACCTACCCCGTCAACTGGCCCATCGGCTGCGGGAAGGAGTTCCAGGGCGTCTACGACCGGGAGCAGCAGCACATCCTCTTCTTCTCGGGAGAGGGCCACGCCAAGAAGGCGGCCGTCACCGCTGTGGACCTGGAAGATCCGGCGGTGGGCACGCTGATCGGTGAGAAGCGCGCCGCGGCGCTGCGGGAGGAGGTGGAGCTCCTGGGCGCAGGCCGGGAGTTCGATCTGGAGGCGGTGCGGGCCGGGACCCTCAGCCCGGTGTTCTTCGGCTCCGCCCTGACCAATTTCGGCGTGGAGCCGTTCCTGGAGGCATTCTTGCGCATGACCACGCCGCCCCTGCCCCGGACGGCGGACTGCGGGGAGATCGATGTGTTCTCTCCGGAGTTCTCCGCTTTCGTGTTCAAGATCCAGGCCAATATGAACAAGGCGCATCGGGACCGGCTGGCCTTCTTGCGCATCTGCTCGGGCAAGTTCCAGCGGGAGGCGGAATATCATCATGTCCAAAGCGGCAGGAAGCTGCGCCTGAGCCAGCCCCAGCAGATGATGGCGGCGGAGCGGGAGATCATCGACGAGGCGTACGCCGGGGACATCATCGGCGTGTTCGATCCGGGCCTCTTCTCCATCGGTGACACGGTGACAGTGCCCGGGAAGAAGTTCCGCTTTTCCGGTATCCCCACCTTCGAGCCTGAGCATTTCATGCGCGTCTCGCCCAAGGACACCATGAAGCGCAAACAGTTCATGAAGGGCACGGAACAGATCGCCCAGGAAGGCGCGATCCAGATATTCAAGGTCCCGGGCGCGGGCCTGGAAGAGGTCGTCGTGGGCGTGGTGGGCACGCTGCAATTCGACGTGTTCGAATACCGGATGAAGAGCGAATATGGCGTCGAGATGCATATGTCCGGCCTGCCCTACGAGCACCTGCGGGTCATCACGGCCTGCCCGGGCGATCCCAAGGACTTGGTGCTGTGCACCGGCGCGGCCCTGCTGGAGGATTTCAAAGGCCGCCTGCTGGTGGCCTTCGGAGGCGAATGGTCCGTGGGGTTCCTCACCAAGCACAATCCAGGCCTGGAGCTGTCAGAGTCCTTTTCTGTCCAGTGATAAGCGGACATCCCGGAGGAGTTTCCTCCGGGATGCTTTTTTAAGCTGCGGGCAGCTCGTCCAGTGAGGCGAAGCGATAGCCCATCTCCTCCCACTTGGTCAGCAGGTCGTCCAGGATGGCCGCGTTGGTGGTGGAGGTGGAGTGGAGCAGGACGATGGCTCCGTCATGGATGCGGGGCAGCAGCTTGGCATAGGCCTGCTCCGCCGTGGGCTGATCGTCGGTATACCAATCCACGTAGGCCAGGCTCCAGAAGATGGTCTTGTACCCCAAGGCCTGGGCCTGGCGGAGGTTCTCTTCGCTGTATTTCCCCTGCGGCGGACGGTAATACCGGGAGAGCGGCTGCCCGGTGGTCTCCTCATACAGGGCCTCCAGGCTCTCCAGCTCTTCTTGGAAGGCCGCTTGGTCGGAGATGGCGGACATGTCCGGATGATGATAGGTGTGGTTGCCGACGATATGGCCATCCGCCGCCATGCGGCGCACGATATCCGGGGCCGACTCCACCAGATGGCCCACGATGAAGAATGCTGCCGGGGCATCATGCTTTTCCAGGGCGTCTAAGATCTGCTCCGTACACCCGTTCTCATAGCCGCAGTCAAAGGTCAGATAGATCACTTTTTCCCCGGTGTCGCCCAGGTAATAGGCATCGTATCGGGCCAGGTCCTCTGCCGTGGCGTTGCCGGTGGGGGCTTGGCCCTCTGTCTGGAAGGATAGGCCCCAGTTGGCTGCTGAGGCGGGGACGGCGGCGGGAGCGGCCGCAGGGAGAGGCTCCTGCCGCCGCTGGTCCAGCCACACGGAGCCGGCCACGAACCCCACCAGGGCCAATAGGATGATGATCGATCTGGCGCGGGTACTGAACATCCGTATGCACCTCCTGAAGATCGTTGTGAGCAGGTTGTGCAGTTTTCGCAGGAACATACATCCCTCAGGGGCGGCAGCTCCCTGCACCGGACGGAGCGGCGGCCCTGTTGAGCCTGCCTGCGGAGAAGAGACGGACCGCCCGGAGCTTCCTGGCTCCGGGCGGTCCGCATCTCTCACGCGTTTCACGGCTTGCAGGTGCCGCAGGGGGCGTATCCCGCCTCGATCAGCGCCTCGCGGCTGCCGGTATAGTCCTCTCGATTGGCATCGCTCATGCTGGCCACGCCGGAACAATCCGGCAGGTGGAACTTCATGGAGCTGGTATTGAGGACATAGGTAGTCTCGGCGGGCGTCTCATCGGCAGGCACCTCTCCGGCGGGCGTCTCTTCAGCGGGCGTCTCACCGGCCGCGGCATCCCCGGCCGGCGCGTCTCCGCCGGGGGCGTCCGTGCCGGCCTCCCAGCTCTCGCCTGTGGCATAGTCGATGACCACACCGGGCTGGACGTTATAGACATAGACGTTGAAGCACACGCCCTCGCCCTCGTCCTCTACCGACAGGGCCTCCATCTGGACGCCGCGGGCCACGAGCTCCGTGTCTTCGAAGATGGGCGTCACCCGGTAGAGGACGTGGTTGCCCGTCTCTTCCACATATTCGGCGACCAGGTCCTCGAAGGGGAGCATCCCCTCGACGTTCAGATAGCGGGTGCCGGTGATCAGGTTCTCTTCGTTGGCGTTCTCCGCTGTGAGCTGATAGCCGATGAGGTGACAGCGGTTGTAGAGGTAATCACCGTCTACGAAGTCATAGCGCACCGTCTGCCATCCGGACGGCTGCACTTGGCCGATGCTGCCGCGTTCCTCCGTGGGCATGGTCTCAGGTCCGACATTGGCGTAGGCGGGGCCGCAGCGGCCCAGGAGATCCAGGGGAGAGTAGGTCTCGAAAGAGGTGGTGGTCAGATCCTCTTCCGGGAAGTCTGGATAGCCCTCATCCAAGACGACATAGGGCGTTCCAGAATATGCTGGCACGTCTTCCAGGGAAAAGGAGCGGGCGGAGATGTCCTGGGCACACCCTGTCAGCAGTGCGCAGCACAGGAACAGCGATAGCAGTAAGGGGATCGGTCTCGTTTTCATAGCAGATAGACTTCCTTCGTGATGATCTCTCAGGAGGCGGGGCGATCCGCCAGGGAGGGCTGTCCGAAGGCGGGGCTGCCGTCCCCCTCCGGTGTCCTGCTGCACAGTATAGCACACAACGGCAGAAGATCCTAGCCTGGAAGGAGAGTATTGTGTCCTCCGCAGAGGAGGCGGTATAATGGGGGAGGACAGGCCCGTTGGACAGCGAGACGGGACAGGCAGGAGGGACCGGTATGGATGTCACAGCAGAGAAGATCCGCAGCTACCGGCTGCGGGCCCATCATCTCGACCACACGCTCCCCATGGAGCGCATGACAGAGGCCGCAGGTGTCTGCGGCCTCCAGAACTCACCGCCAGGCGCCTGGGAGACGGCGCTCTGGGTCCGGTCGGCAGAGTGCACGGTAGAGCGGCTGCAGGCCGCGCTGTACCGGGAGAAGACGCTGCTGCAGGCATGGAGCTGGCGGGGCGTGCCCGTGGTGTTCCCGACGGACCAAAGCGGCGTGTTCTTGGCACCGCTGGTCTCGGAGCCGGGGGAGGAGCCGTGGATCTACACCCGCGGCATCACGCTGGCTCTGGACGCCGTGGGCATGACCTTCCAGGAGCTGCTGCCTCTGGTGGAAGCGGCCGCGGCCTATCTGGACGGCCACACAGTCAAGAGCAAGGAAGCGCTCGACCAAGTGCTGGCGGAGCAGGTGCGCGAGCGCCTGCCGCCGGAGAAGCACGCGGCATGGGACGCGCCTTCGATGTACGGGCGGCCGGACCGGCAGACAGTGGGCGGCGCGGCGGTATCCTTCCTCCTGCGGCCCTGTTCGTTCCGGGGCCTGGTGGTGTTCGGGGAGCGGCAGGGCATCAGCCCCACCTTCACGTCTTTCCGACGGTGGGTGGGGCATGAGATGACGGTGCCGCCGGACGCGGACCGCGCGCTGGTGCGCAAATTCCTGCATAGTTATGGCCCCACCACCCGTGAGGCCCTGGGGGAGTGGCTGGGCTGTTCGCCCCGGCAGGCGGCGCGGCTTTGGGCAGGCCTATCAGAAGAGATGGTGCCGGTCCGTGCGGCTGGCAGGGACTGCTGGATGCTGGAGGCAGACGTGGAAGCCCTGCGGGAGGCGGAGGACGATGGAGAGCGGCTGCTCCTGCTGGGCGCGCACGACCCCTATCTCGGCCTGCGGGACCGGGCGCTCATCCTGGAAGACCCGAAGCATCAGCGGGCCGTGTGGAAGACGGTGGGAGAGCCGGGCGTGGTGCTGCGCGGCGGCCGCGTGGCGGGGACCTGGACCGTCAAGACCCGTAAGGAGCAGATGGATGTCTCCATGATCATATGGGGAGGAGCCGCTCCTGCGGAGCGGAGGACTTTGGAGGAACAGGCGGAAGCGTATGCCGCCTTCCGACTGCGCAGGCTGGGCAGCTGCGCCATCGCGCAGGAACAGGCATGAAACAGCGGGAGCATCTTCGGATGCTCCCGCTTCCTGGTCCGACCCTGCGGACCGGGACCTCTTTCCGCCGGCGCAGAGGAGACCGGCACAGGCGGAAAGAGTATCTAGGGCTGGCATACGATCGCTCGCGCAGACGCCAAGGACGGGGCCTCTCTGGAAGAGGCAGGCGGTTCATGGCGTGGGGGCGCTGTCAGCCGGGGCGGGACGGGCTGGCAGTGTGGCGAAGCGCACCAGCTTGCCGACCGTATGTTCCGGGATCACTTTGAACACGGAGATGGTCTTGACACCGCTGGCCAGCCGCTCCGGTGCGGCCTTGTAGGGGGTGCCGGCCGCGAGACACAGGGCGGTCAGGCCCTGGAGCATTTCCTCTGTGTTCTCGTCAGACTCGTCCAAACGTTCCAGGCGGCCATATACCAGCACGCTCTCGTGCTGGCAGATCGGCTCCTGTCCCACTTGGTCAGAGGCCTTATAGAAGCTGATGCACACGCGCTTCCCGCTGGTCAGGCTCTTGAGCTTCTCCCCCTTGGTCTTGTGGGCATGGAAATAGTAACAGCCCTGATAGACGCCGAAATTCATCGGGCGCATATCGGGCCACCCCTCCTCGTCCACATAGGAGAGCGTGCCATAGCGGATGGTGGAGATGGACCGGTCCAGTTCCTCTTGGGTCATCTGCCGGCCGCCAAGGACCGAGGTCCGAACGTCTGCGTCGATCATAGAAACTACCTCACAAAATAAAAAATCGTCGGAGCAAAGTCTGCTTTGCTCCGACGATGGTCCGAGTGGCGAGACTTGAACTCACGACCCCTTGACCCCCAGTCAAGTGCGCTACCAACTGCGCTACACCCGGATACTTTATCATCTGACCTCAAGGAAGTCAGCTTGTATATATTAGCATGTCTCTCCACAAAATGCAAGTCTAAAATCAAAAATTTCCTAGATTTTTTCCCGGAAGATATCTGCGTCCACCTGTTGACAAAACAGATCCGATCATGGTATCATATCAAAAGTGTTCGGCAGGCGGACGATGCTTTTCTTTCATGGAGAGATGTCCGAGCGGTTGAAGGAACCGGTCTTGAAAACCGGCGACGCGCAAGCGTCCGTGGGTTCGAATCCCACTCTCTCCGCCACATTTTCTCCCTTGTCCATGCGGATGCGAATGATATGCAGAAGTACCCAAGAGGCCGAAGGGGCTCCCCTGCTAAGGGAGTAGGGTGTCTAAAAAACGCCGCGAGGGTTCAAATCCCTCCTTCTGCGCCAGCTCGGCGCAAGCGACATATCGCTTGCGCCGAGCTTTTTCACTTCATTGCAAAGCTCATCGTGCGCTCATTCTGCTGCTCCTCGCTTCCAAACCGGACCCGCTGTCGCTGGGCTCCGGTTTGGGGCCGCCGCTGCGCGGCGCTTTTGTCTGCCCCTGAAAAATATCAATTTTGACCGTCCCTTCCACGTCGAAGCAAAGTCCGCTTTGCTCCGACGGCTTTTTATGCCTGAGGCAAAAGAGACGTCATCCGTCCCTTCCCTGCTCTGCCTTCCCGGCTACGGACCACTCCGCTGGATCCGCAGCCGGCTTGCTGAACAGCAGCAGATCGCCTCCATCCTCACAAAAGCTCCCGGGACCGCAGTGGTCCCGGGAGCTTTCCGCCCCCTTCCGGCTCCTGTGCTGCTGCCCCCGCTCATCGCCGGGACGGCGGAACAGCCTGCTGCGCCATCTGCCGCGCCTCAGTCCTTGTATAGCCGAGCGACTCCATGTCCTCCAGGAACGCCCCCACCAGCCTGGCGCCCTCCTGCTGCCTGCTTCGGCGGAGCAGTTCTCGGTCTGACGTGATGAAGAGCCTCTGCCCGCACTTTTCCAGCAGATGTTCCCGCTTCAGCTTATCCATCGCCCGTTGGACCGTATGGGGATTGACCCGATACTGTACGCTCAGCCGTCGGATGGACTGCATCTGCTGACCCGGGCGCAGCTGACAGGACAGGATCTCCGCCGTGATGCGGCCGGCGATCTGGAGGTAAAATGATCTACAGTCCATGGTGCAGCTTCCCTCCAACGCAAGCGATGCCCTGGCTCCCAAGCCACCCTGCGGCAGCTCCCAGCAGGATCCCCGCCAGAACGTCTGTCGGATAGTGGACATACAGGTATAGCCTGGAAAACGAGATCAGCGCCGCCAGAAGCAGAGCCGGGATCCACAGTCTGTTCCCGCCGGCATAGAGCGCCGTGACCGCAGCGAACGAGGCACCGGTATGGCCGGAGGGGAACGAGAAATCGTCCGGCCGGGCGACCAGCAGCTGAACCGCCGTATTCACATCGCAGGGACGGACCCGGGCGATCAGCGGTTTCAGCACCAGATTGCAGCAGATGACCTCCAGTGCGAGCCCGGCCAGGACCGCCGCTCCGGCCTTCCGGTACCTCGGAATGAGCAGGAGGATCCCGGCAAGCGCAATCCAGATGAGGCCGCCGTTTCCCAGGGTCGTGACAGCCGGCATCAGCAGATCCATGACGGGGTTCCGCAGATTCCCCTGGATCCAATCCAGGAGCGCAAATTCAAAGGAGCGCATCGCTGTCACCTGTCCTCTCTGCCGGAGGCTGCCTCCGCAGCGGGCTGCAGGGAAGCGCCGCAGCGGCCGCAGTGTCGGTCGTCCGGACTGCAGTCCGCCCAACAGGTCGGACATGTCACATGGAAGCTCCTGCCGCAGGCGGTGCAGAAGGACGCCTTTCTCTGCCAGGTGCCGCAGGCAGCGCACCGCTGGCGCAGGAGACTGCGGATAACCAGGAACAGGATCAGTCCCCACAGGCTCCACAGGAGTCCCAAAAGCGGCCACACCAGCGTGTTCATCCGTGCGCGCACTGATGCCTGGAAGAGCCAGGCAGGCACCAGAAGCCACCACGCCGCTGCCAGTGCGCAGAACACCGCTCCCAGCGCAAGCAGAACGGCCTTCACCGGCAGGGCAGGCTCTGTGATGCCATGCGCGTCGTCCCAGCCCTCCCAGTCAGGGGACCACTCTCCCCGGAATGCATCGATCTGCTCCTCCTGCTGTGCAGCTGAAGTGATTTGGGAAATCTGCGGCTGGAGCAGGACCACGGAAAGGATCCCTCCCAGCAGGACTGCGCAGACAGAGAAAATGGCCAATCGCCTGACCACCCTTCCGAACTTCATCTGCAGGATCCGCTCTTTCCAGTGTTTCATGAGATGACCTCCTCATTTTCGCAGTCGGTTTCGCTTCTGGAAACCGGAAATTCCTTTTGATAAATCGCCTCCAAACGCTGTCCCACCGCCGCCAGCCGGCGGGAGAGGTGCCTGCGGGATCGCATCCACCGGTCATATCTCTCCAGCTGCTCGGGGCGGAAGATCCGCCCCAGCAGAGGGCGTCCGAAGTGGCGGGCGATCAGGAACGCCAGCATGGAGCCGGCGCAGATCCCGAGGTAGTTATACAAAAATCCGCACCAGGGGCCGAAGATCAGCACCCCGGCCAGG
>CALXDL010000016.1 GCA_944387055.1 uncultured Oscillospiraceae bacterium | reverse complement strand
GAGTACCGCCAGTACGCCAAGCTGAAGTCCACCTATGCCGACGGATTGCTGAAGGCCATGGACCCGGACGGCCGGGTGCGGACCTCCTTCCAGATGACGGTGACGGCTACCGGCCGCCTCTCCTCCACAGAGCCAAACCTCCAGAACATCCCCACCCGCACGGACCTGGGCAGCGAGATCCGGCGGATGTTCATCCCGGCGGAGGGCTGCGTCCTAGTGGACGCGGACTACTCCCAGATCGAGCTGCGGCTGTTGGCGCATATCTCCGGGGATCAGGACATGCAGGCGGCGTTCCTCTCCGGCGGGGACTTCCACGCGGAGACGGCGGCCAAGGTGTTCCATGTGGAAGCGTCGGAGGTGACACATGAGATGCGCCGCCGGGCCAAGGCGGTGAATTTCGGAATCGTCTATGGCATCTCTGCCTTCTCTTTGAGCCAGGACATCGGCGTGAGCGTGGCAGAGGCCAAGGCGTATATGGAGGCGTATTTCGCCACGTTCCCCGGTGTGCGGACCTATATGGATGAGATCGTGGCCCGGGCCAAGGAGCAGGGCTATGTGGAGACGCTGTTCCATCGCCGGAGGGACCTGCCGGAACTCAAGTCCTCCAACTTCAACATGCGCTCGTTCGGAGAACGGGTGGCGTTGAACATGCCGATCCAAGGCACGGCGGCGGACATCATGAAGCTGGCTATGGCGGCGGTGTGGAAGCGCCTGCGTCAGGAACTGCCGGAAGCGCGGCTGGTGCTCCAAGTCCACGACGAGCTGATCGTGGAGTGTCCGGAGGAACAGGCTGCGGCCGTAGCCATGCTCCTCAAGGAGGAGATGGAACGGGTGGTCACCCTCTCTGTCCCCCTGACAGCGGACGCCCACTGGGGCAAAAACTGGCTGGAGGCCAAGGGCTGATGGGATTCCAGAAGATCGACTACGACACGTGGCCCCGGCGCCCGTATTTTGAGCACTACCACCGGGACGTGCCCTGCTGGTACAGCATGACGGTGGATGTGGACATCACCGCCTTGCTGCCCCGTCTGCGGGCGGAGGGGCTCCGGATCTATCCAGCCATGATCTACGGTATCGCCCGGATGGTCAACGCGGACCCGGCCCTCCGCATGGACATGGACGGGACGGGGGCCATCGGTGTCTACGACCGGGTGGACCCCACCTATACCATCTTTCACAAGGACGACGAGACCTTCTCTGTCCTATGGACTGCCTATCAGCCGGACCTACAGGCATTTTGCCGCGCCTGGGAGACGGATATGGCCCGCTATGGAGCGGTCCACGCTCTGGAGGCCCGTCCTCCGATGACAGGACAGGGGCTCTTCAATATCTCGGCTGTTCCATGGGTGACGTTCCAGGGTTTCCATCTGGAGCTCCCGGCAGCGAAGGACTATCTGCTGCCCATCTTCACGATGGGCCGTTACCGGGAGGCGGACGGGCGGATCCTGCTCCCCCTGGCTATGCAGGTCCATCACAGTGTGACAGACGGCTTCCACGTGGGACGTTTTTTCACACGTCTCCAGGCTTGGGCGGATGGCACGCCCGAGGAAGGCACATGAAGCACCTGTATGTGGTCGGCGGCCCCATGGGCGTGGGGAAGACCGCCGCCTGCCGGCAGCTGCAGCGGCTGCTGGACCGCAGCGTGTTCCTGGATGGAGACTGGTGCTGGGATGCCCATCCCTTCCAGGTGACGGAGGAGACCCGGGAGATGGTGCTGGCGAATATCGCCTTCCTTTTGAACAGCTTCCTCCGCTGTTCTGCCTATGACCATGTGATCTTCTGCTGGGTCCTGCACCGGCAGGAGATCCTAGAGGACCTGCTCCGCCGCTTGACGGCGCCCTATATGTTGTGTGCCGTGTTTCTGGTCTGTACGCCGGAGGCCCTGCGAGATCGGCTGGAGGGAGATATCCGTGCCGGAAAGCGGACGGCGGACGCAGTGGACCGGAGCCTTGCCTATCTGCCGCTGTATGGCGCTTTGGATATCTGGCAGCTGGACGTGACCCATCTGACACCGCAGGAGGCAGCGGAGCGGATCCTGTGGCGGACAGAGGGATCGGAAAAGGAGAGATGAAGATGGATACGCGCATGCGTGTGCGCATCGTCCCCATGACAGGGGATCACCTGGACGAGGTGGCGGAGCTGGAACGCGTCTGCTTCTCCACGCCCTGGTCTCGGAACATGTTGGCTGAGGAACTGGAGAACGACTGCGCTGCGTTCCTGGTGGCCCTGGATGACCGGGACCAGGTAGTGGGCTACGCCGGACTGCTGGTGGTGCTGGACGAAGGGTATATCACCAATGTGGCCGTGCGGCCGGACTGCCGCCGCCAAGGCATCGCCCAGAAGCTGCTCCAGGTATTTTTGGACTTCGCTGCGGGGCACCGGCTGGCGTTCCTGACGCTGGAGGTCCGTGCCTCCAACTACGGGGCCATCGCCCTATACGGCAGCCGGGGGTTCCGCAGTGTAGGGCGGCGGAAAAACTATTACGAGCATCCCAAAGAGGATGCAATCATCATGACGAAGGAGTTTACCGATGGAACTGAAACTGCCGACACTGGCACAGCTGGAAGCGGTGTACGCCAATGATCTAGAGCCCTCTTTCCCGGCGGCAGAGCTCAAGCCCCTGCGCATCATCCGGAAGATGCTGGAGGATGGATATTACCGGCCCTGGTGCCTGTTCGACGGCTCGGAGATCGTGGGGGAGTGTTTCCTTTGGCTGGGAGAGCCCGGCTGGGCCCTGCTGGACTACTTGTGTGTCTCGCCCCGCCGCCGCAACGGCGGCACCGGCGCACTGCTGCTGGCGAAGATGCTGGAGCGGGAGCCGGGGACCGTGATCCTGGGGGAGAGCGAGATGCCCTGCTACGCCCCGGACCCGGCCATGGCGGAGCGGCGCCTGGGATTCTATGCCCGCAACGGCGCCCGGACGGCTGGCTATGACACGGAGATGTTCGGCGTGCCCTACAAGACCCTGTACTGGGCGGAGCAGGAGCTCCCTGACCAGCAGCTGATGGAGGCCCACCGGAACATCTATCTCAGCCGCTTCTCCCCGGAGAAGTTCGCAAGATATGTCCGCATCCCTCGCCAGCCCGAGGAAGACCCACTGCCCAGAGTGGCATGGAACGAGTGAGAGGGGAGATATCATGAAGATCCTGGCCTTTGAATCCTCCTGCGACGAGACGGCGGTCGCTGTTGTAGAGGATGGCCGTACCGTACTGTCCGACGTCATCGCCTCCCAGGCGGACATGCATGCGGTCTATGGCGGCGTCGTGCCGGAGATCGCCTCCCGCAAGCATGTGGAGGTCATCGCTGCTCTGGCGGAACAGGCCCTGCGGGAGGCGGGCTGCTGCAGAGAGGATATCGATGCAGTGGCGGTGACTTATGCCCCGGGGCTGATCGGTGCGGTGCTGGTAGGGGTGAATTTTGCAAAATCCGTTGCCTTTTCCATGGGCGTGCCGCTGATCCCCGTCCATCATATCCGGGGACACATCGCAGCCAACTATCTGGCTTTCCCAGAGCTCGAGCCGCCCTTCCTGGCCCTGGCAATCTCTGGCGGGAACACACTGATCGTGGATGTGCGTGGATATACGGACATGCAGATCCTAGGGGCCACCCGGGACGATGCGGCAGGAGAGTGCTTCGACAAAGCCGCCCGGGTACTGGGCCTGCCTTATCCAGGGGGCCGTCCCATGGACGAACTGGCGCAGCAGTCCGAAGGCGGGGCATATAAGCTTCCGCGGAGCCATGTGGCCGGAGCGGAGCTGGACATGAGTTTCTCTGGATTGAAGACGGCGGTGGTGAACCTGGTCCATCACGCGCAACAAGTGGGCGAGCCGCTGGACCGAGCAGCCCTGGCCCGTGACTTCACCCAAGCGGTCAGCGACGAGTTGGTCCCCCGGGTCATGGAGGCAGCCCACAGGACTGGACGGACGATCATCGTTGCCGCCGGAGGCGTGGCGGCCAACACCATCATCCGGGCGGACCTGGAGCAAGCATGCAGGCAGCAGGGCTGTACGCTCTATCTGCCCCCTCTGCGGCTGTGCGGAGACAATGGCGCTATGATCGGCGCTCAGGGGTATTATGAATATCTGGCGGGACACACGGCGGGTATGGACTTGAATGCTTATGCCACCATGGATCTGGACGCCTGAACGACATGGGGGAAGCGGCTGCTGCAGCCGCTTCCCCCATGTGCGGATGGCGATATGGAAAAGACAAGTGGGGTGGACATCGGAGATGGGGCCATGGAAGAAAAGGACGAACACTTGTGCCTCCAAAGACGGTATGAAAGACAGAGCGGATGCACCGCACCTAGAAAAAGTAAAGAATGCGCTGGAGGATCTATGGGATCGATAAGTATTATGTAAATAGAAAACGGGGACGGGCGTGGTGAGAAAATGCGGATACAGAGGATTCCATTAATTTACAAATATACGTAGAAACATTGGAAACAAAGGGGAAAACAGATGTGGAAAACCATGTGGATAATGTGGATAACTCTTTGTAGAGAAAAATTATGATCGATTTTATGTCGCTGTAAGAATATGGTTCGATATGTAAGATATTGGAATATCGAAAAATTTTTTCTCAAAAAATGTAGAAAGTAGTGGGGCGATGCTTGTGGGATATTGTGCCCAAATTTGACGAAAAACGTGTCAAGAAGAAAAAGGATGGCAAAGTGACAAAAATCAAATGCAGGATATCCGGCAAAATACGCTGCGTATTATACGGGATGATCGCATACAGAAATACCTGGTAAATGTGTTGCCATATGGGCAGGGAAAAATACGGTCAGGATATGCTCCCGATAGAGGGCGGCCGGTCAATGGATATAAAATGGAGAAAAGCCGTCCCGACTTCCTGTTTCCACTGCAGAAAATGTTGTTTGGACCGATCAGTTCGGATCGTCGAAATGAGCAGATATAAAGCGTGGGCACATGATCGTCCAAAATGTAAGATCGGTATCGTACCAGCGAGCGGATCGTTGAACAACGAAACGCATCGACACGGAGCAACTATCCTCCGATCAAAAAACGGCCGCTCTTTTCTTATATCGAAAAGGAAGGAACTTAGGTGTTGACGAACGCCCCAAATTATGATAATATAATCCCCGTCCTGAGTGTCTGGCCAAGACGTGTGTGACGGATCGCCAGATCAGGAGATATGCTGGTGTAGCTCAGTCGGTAGAGCAGCTGATTCGTAATCAGCAGGTCAGGTGTTCGAGTCACCCCACCAGCTCCACGAAATACCCCGAAAACAGCTGCTTTCGGGGTATTTTGCTATGTAAAAAGTTCTTGTTTTGAGAAGGCGGTTAGGCCTAGACCCACACCGTGACCCACACCACGCAAAAATCGCAGCGCACCGGCAGGGAAGTTCAGCTTCCCAACCGGTGCGCTGTGCTGTTTATTTCTGGCTGTTCGTATCGTACCTGTGCCATGAGGTTGCCCATGGTTTGCGCTGCCTCGTCCTGCTTTTGCCTCGTGGTGTGGGTGTAGGTGCGGAGAGTGAACCCTGCGTCGTAGTGGCCCAGCATGACGGAGACGGTCTTGATGTCTACGCCATTTTGAAGGGCCAGGGTGGCGAAGGTGTGGCGTAGATCGTGGAACCGAAGGTGTTCCAGGCCAGCGTCCTTGAGAATGCGCTGATGCAGGGTGGCCACTGAATCCGGGTGATACATGCCTCCGGTGCGAGAGGAGGGGAAGAGCCAGAGGTTGCTTGGGTGTTTGGCATGCTCTTTCACGAGCAGCTCTACCGCCTCCTGTGGGATGGAGATCTGGCGGATGGAGTTCTCTGTCTTTGGCCTCGCTATGATGAGATTATTATCTGCGTCCTTGGTGGCCTGTTTGCTGACGGAGATGGTTTTATTGGGGATGTCCAGGTCCGCCCATTGCAGGGCCACCAGTTCGCCCTTGCGAATGCCGCTGACCAACTCCAGATAGAACATAGCCAGTGCTCCCCGTTTCTCCGCTGCGTCCAGATAGGCTTTCAGGTCCTCCGGCTGGAGTGTCTTCATCTCCTGGTGCTGCACTTTCGGCACCACGCAGCTGTCTGCGGGGTTTCGGATTAGCAGCCGTTCCTTTACCGCCCGGTCCAAGGCGCTGTGGAGCATGATGTGGACGCCCCGTACTGTGGAACCGCTGAGACCGGGGTGTTTCTTCCTCTGTTTTTTCCGCAGCCGCCCATTTTCCAGCAGGTCCTTGTAGAGCTTCTGGATCTCCCGGCTGGTGAGTTTGTTCAGCTTGATGTGACCCATCCGGGGAATGGTGTACTCCTCCATGGCCCGGCGGTAGTAGCTTGCCGTGGATGGCCGGATGTTGGGTTTGGCGTAGAGTTCGAACCAGAGGTGCAGCCACTCTGCCACCGTGTACTCTCCGGAGCGGGACACATCCAGCTGCTGGCTTTCCGTAATCGCCACGGATAGCTTGGCTTTCACCTCTGCCTGGGTCCTGCCCAGCACGTTTTTGATGATTCGCTTTCCGTCTTGGTCATACCCGGCGGTGTACCGGCCCTCCCAGCGGCCATCCTTGCGCTTGCGGATGTTGCCCTCACCGTTGGCTCGCCTCTTTGCCATCACTCGCACCTCCTTCTCTGGAGGGCCTCGCAGGCTCTCTGCTCCTCGTCATCGTCGAAGGAGTACGAGGGTGCCAGTTCTGCCGCAATTCCCAGCGCCAGTTTAAATCCGGAGAGGAAACTTTCCAGGGAGACATCCTCCCGCAGCTCGTTCTCCAGGTCTGCCAGCTTCAGCAGCTGCTCCTGGCCTCGCCGGTCCAGTGATTGATGGAGGTCCCGTTCGACTTCCCGAATCTGCTTCCTGACCTCCCGACACTCTGGCTCCTTGCAGAACCTCTGGTGCAGGGCCATCATGTAATCCCTCATTGTATATCGCCTCCTATTCAGCGACACACAATACCCCAACTCAGGGAGAATAGCCAGGGCAAAACCGACGAGTTATCAGAAAGTTAAGAACTCCTCGGGTGGCCTTTTTTCCCGGCTCTTTTCTTTGATATAGCGACGCAAGGTTTGAACTTTCAGAGGGGAAAAGTATTGGTTCCAAACCGACACGGCGCAACCGCTTGGAAACGCTGGATTTTTTGCCCTACCGACCACCTTGATTTTGAAAATCTCGAAAACCGACGTCGGTACCATAATCCCGGAAAGCCCCGCACTGCGGGGCTTTGTGGGCGGGAGGTGGTCGCTAGTGACCACCTCCCTTTATCTAGTACTTTTTTCGGCTGGCCAAAATCGTCGGATTTGCCCCCAAAACCCGCTGCTGTGGTACCGCTGCCCAGGCTGTTTTCCCTCTGGAGATATCCCCGCAAAATGTCCTCGCCAACCTCCGCCCACACAGGCCGCACACGGCTCGCAGCCTCCTCAGCGTCCTCGGACGCTGCCCCTTCCACCAAAGCCTCACACAGCCCCTCACAGGCGGCAACGAGAGGCCTTCTGTCTTCGGGGTCATATTCACTGGATTTTTCTTGGTCCATCTTTTTGCTTGCAGGGTCAGATGGAGTTGCCATCAGCGCCGTTGATGTCCCCGGACTGCATACCTATTGTGTGACGAGGGCAGTATATATCGCTACGTCGAAGTTATGGGTGTACTAGTCACATTAATTGCGGTTTTCTATTATCTGAATCTTTCACAGGAGACTCCAGGAATACCCGCTTCTTTTTTGAATTATTGAATTAAATGTACGGAAGAATGATATGGCTCCAGAAAGCACTGAACGGAAAAACCAATATCATTGCTGGCAACATATCACTTATGGGAAAATCTTGCATTTTAGAGATTCGACAGCCTGTTGCTATTAGCAGGATACCCCCGCAGGCTTTGAAATCTGCAAGCATATCCGCGGTGACCAGTGGCGAGAGCAGCGTTGCGATCCCATATAAAAAAACAAAAATGATTGTTTGAGGAATTGCGATAATTGCTACCACAGCTCCCAAAGTACACGCAAAAATCATTGCGGTAAATAAATCTAAAATGGATTTAGTCAATAAGATTGTCTGATTATTTGCCAAGGCAGCGTCCAAACATCCATAGATACCCGTTCCACTAAAACAGAATAAAATAATGGCTGTTTCCAATATGCTTACGTTGAGCAGACCGGTGGTAGTACAATCGAAAGTCTTAACACGGCTTACTAATTGATACAGCATATTACCACATTTAGAAATCCGGTCTCTCAGTCTCAGAACAAATCCGCATACAGTACCTAGAACAACAGCCAGAATGACCGGGGGCATGTTCTTTACGGCTCCCACGGAAATAATCCCCATGACAATAGAGCAGATCCCAAAGACTTTGTTCAGTTCATCTGCGTCAAAATGTAGACGTTTATTCAATATATTCCCTAAAACACCACCTAAAATTACTGATATAACATCAAACAAGACTCCCAGCACAGCATTCACCTATTTAATCAAGACTTTGTTTTTCTTTTGCTCCGGCAAGACGCAGCGCAGCAATATCAGATATAACAATCTGTCGATTCTCGCGACGGAGGATCCCTAGTTTCTGGAATCTGCTCATGTGCCTCGTAATAACCTCGCGGCTCGTTCCCAATAAAGCTGCTAATTCTTCATCCGTTAAGCGTATTTTAATAAAAATTTCTCCGGAATTGTGAATTTCACCATTTTCAGCAGCAAGGTTTAATAGCTTTTCTGCTAACCTGGTGTTGATATCATAAAAAGAAAGCTCTGCAACTTCACAGGTCAGGTGATAGATCTTTTTTCCCATAGAATTAATAATTTTCCATGCTAATTGGGGGCGTATTGCAATGGCGGCCTCCAATTCTCGACGAGTAATAGGAATATAATCGACGTCAGTTTTGGCGAACATTGAAGCGTTGTAAGATTTTTTGCTAAAGAAACCGGATTCGCCCAATAAAACAGCTTTATCGTGTAGAATAGATATGGCTTTTTCTTGCCCATCTGAGTCACAGATCATAACTTTGACTTGCCCAGAAAGAATTAGGAACAGCCAGTTGGCGGTATCGCCCTGCAGCCCCAAAGCGGTCCCTCTTTTCGCGTGACCCTGTATACAACCCACTGATACAAGGAGTTCAACCAGATCCTTTAGTTCCTCTGGGGCTAGACTTAGGCACTCATCAAAACTGTCGTATAAATCTTTCAATAGAAACTCACCTCCAATTACGCTCTCTGTTCGATGGTTTTGGGGACAATACGTTCAGCGAAGAATGTTATGATTTAGAATTTGCATTTTTGGGGGGGCTACACTTGATGTGTCGCTTCATGCATATTTATTATAGCAAAATTTGGGTCGTTTTTTGTGACTGTGGTCACAACATTTTGAGTAACGCAATGATATGCTTATTAAAAATTGAAGGAGGTGCCAAGATGTCTATAATCAAAAGCAATGAAAATGAAAACTTGCGTTTTTCCAAACTAATGGCGTTGCTCTATTATCACATGTGCGAAGAATTCTGTGCCCGGTTAGGTGAAGAAGAAGGAAAAAAGGCAATTTCAAATGTGGTGCGGGCATTTGGCGATGCACGTATCAAAGCAATGAAAAAAGAGGCAGAGGAGCGAAAGATCACCATTGTTGATAACGAATCTTACCACCTGGTTCGGGATATGCCGAATCCCGGGTACCGTGCTACCTGGAAAGATGGCGTTCATTGTGTGGAATATTGTCCCTTTGCTGATGTGTGGGCAGATTATGGAGAAAAAGGATTGGAATATGGTGCCTTGTACTGTGAGATCGATAATCAAATATTCGACGCCTTCGGGTTAAAGCTCAGACGGGATCACATATTGACTACGACCAAGGATTATTGCGAGTTCATCGTGGAAAAGAAGACGGAAAACAGCTGATATGGACAATCGGATCGATTTGTTAGTAGAAGCGCGGAGCAAGGATTTGGTTGACCTCAACAAGCAAATATGGTCTCTGGCTGAAACTGCCCTGGAGGAAAAGGAATCCTCATACTTACTGTCGTCCTATTTGGAAGAGCACGGATTTTCTGTACAGCGAGGGCTTGCGGGCATGGATACGGCATTCCTCGCCCAGTGGGGATGCGGTTCACCCCGGATTTTATATCTGGCGGAATATGACGCACTTTCCCAGTTGGGGCAGAATACCGTTCCCTATGAATCTCCCATTGCCGGAAAGAACGGACACGCTTGCGGACATAATCTGCTTGGCGTAGGAGCAGTTGGGGCCGCAATGGCGTTAAAGGATTATTTGCAGAACAGCCGTATTTCGGGAACGGTTGCGCTCATGGGATGTCCGGCTGAGGAGATTATGGTTGGGAAAATCAAATTGGCGGAGGCTGGATATTTCAAAGACTATGACATAGCGCTTACCTGGCATCCGGATTCCGTCAACCAGGTTTCGGAATATCGCTATCAGGCAATGTACTCTGTGCAGTTTTCCTTTTATGGAAAGCCTTCCCATGCTGCTGTGTCTCCGGAGGCGGGACGAAGCGCCCTCGATGCGGTGGAACTGATGAACGTTGGAGCCAATTATTTGCGTGAGCACATTGATCCTGGCGCCAGAATTCATTATGTCATCCAGCATGGGGGAGAAAAGCCCAACATTGTCCCGGCCTTTGCACAATCTTGGTACTATATTCGTGCACCCAGGAATGAGATTGCAGCGGATCTTTTCAGCCGTGTTTGTGACATTGCACAGGGCGCCGCGCTTATGACGGGAACAAAGGTGGAGACAGAGGTACTATCCTCTTGTCCTGCTACGTTTATCAATCACGCACTAAATAACATTTTGCGAGAAGCCTTTGAGGTTGTTGGGGCGCCCAAGTGGGATGAGGCAGATTTCGCGTTTGCAAAGAAAATTCAGGAGCATTTTCCGTTGGAGCAAACTTTGTCCCAGATTGAAGCCCACCCGCGGCTGTACCAGAACAAGACGTGCTCATTGGATACGGAGATTTCCCCTCTTGCCGGGAGGCCTTTCGCGTATCCTGCCTCCTCTGATGTTTCCAAGGTTAGTACCATCATTCCCACGGGACAAATTATGGTTGCCTGTTACCCGATCGGTACAGCAGGACACTCATGGCCCATAACAGCTTGCGCGGGGATGCAAATTGGGTGGAAAGGCATGCTGACAGCGGCAAAAGTATTGGCACTGGCAGGGAGAAGAATCTGTGAAGATCCTGATTTGTTAAACAGAATCAGACTTGGGTCCTGATTTTTTTGGTAAATAGATGTATTCAGAATTTAGGAGGGATGAAAATGGAGAAACAGAAACTGACATTGGCTGAAGACCGTTTGATTAATGGCTGGAACCCCCCTGAAAAAGGAAAGCTGAAGTATATTATTGCAAGTGTTGGCCCTGCTGCATTAGGAGTTGGCCTTTCCATGGGGCCGGGGTCCATCGGGTCCGCACTGCAGTTGGGAGCGTTGTCCGGTTATCGCATGTTGTGGGTCATGCTGATTATCTCCCTAGCGATGGCGGTGGAAACTTACATTACCAATTATGTAATCTATGGTGGGCATGTTGAAGGCACTCGCGCTAGCACGTTGATTCAATTGTTCCGCACGAAGATTGGTCGTGTTCCTGCTTTTGTGATTGCAGCTCCGGGCGCTTTGGCATTTTGTTTCGTTTTGATGAGTCAGGGGACCCTAATTGGTACCATCATCAACAATTTGGTTCCGGCTATTCCTGCTCCGGTTGCTATGGTTCTTTCCGGTCCGGTCATTGCACTAATTTTTTCTCGGAACTTTGAGACGGTAAAAAAGATTTTCAAAGTGATGCTGGGGGTTTTAACGGCGTTGTTCCTGATCAACGGAATTGTTTCCGGCCCTGATTTCATTGCTTGCCTGCGGGGAATGATCCCTTCCATGCCGGCCAGTTCGGAAGAAGCGGTTGCGTTTGCCGGTGTGGTCGGAGGCTCCTGCGGAGGCATGACGTTCATTTTGCAGTCTTACGGAATCCGGAACAACGGTTTGACCGAGAAAAAGCACTTAAAGCTGGTTGTTGTTGATACGCTGGTTACGTGCCTGATGTTCTTCATCTGGAATTTGGGCATCTACATTTCGGCGGCGGCTGTGCTTAATCCGGCAGGTGTTGCGGTTTCCAGTGCACTGCAGGCTGCATTGGCGTTGGAACCTTTGGCTGGTCCCTTTGCAAAATATTTTATGCTATTGGGAATCCTCGCGGCAGTGATTACTTCTGCGGGCGGTGTTTGTACGCTGAATGCCTGCATTATCACTGATATCATTGGGAAAGAACCGAATCCGCAGGAGACCCCGATGATGAAAAAGATCAATATCGGGCTCTGTTTGCTGGTGTCTTTTAGCATCTTTTACGGGAATATTTCTTCTTTCAGTTTTGTGGTAGCTGTAATGGCAGGCATGACCTTGGCTGGCCCACTGGTCTGTCTCGGTATTCTTGTTTTGATGTTCCGCAGAGGCGTTATGCAGGTACAAGTTCCCACCTGGCAGAAAGTAATGGTTTTTATTATTCTTCTCTTCAACCTTTATGCGGCATATAATGCGGTGCTTGGCCTGCTTTAAACCGCTTGGTGACAACAGGAGCACAAAAGAGGAATCTCATCATTATGTCTGATAAATATTTGAACTATATAGCGATTTTAGAAAGCGAAATGATCCCGGCACTTGGTTGTACGGAGCCTATTGCGATCGCTTACGCTGCGGCAAAAGCAAGAGCGGTACTAGGGTGCTTTCCCGAGAGGTTGGAACTGTATTGCAGCGGAAATGTCATTAAAAATGTGAAGAGCGTCACTGTGCCGAACTCAGGTGGACTAACAGGAATTGATGTGGCGGGAACGCTAGGGGTCGTTTGCGGGGCCGAGGACCGCGCACTGGAAGTCTTGGAAGCAGCCAAACCACAGGATATCAAAAAAACAAAAGCATTGATTGCAGACGGTTTTGTGCAATGTAATTTACAAAAAGATGTGGAGAATCTCTATATCCGTGCGGTAGTTTATAATGGCGCTCATGTGGCTGAAGTAACCATTGAAAAGTTCCATACGTTTATTTCTTATATTTCAAAGGATGGGGAAACCCTCTTTCGCAGAGACGCAAATGCAGTGACGGATAAAAATATAGATAAATCTATATTGAATGTGAGGGATATTCTCGATTTTGCCAACTTTGTGCCGATAAATCGGGTACAAGAAATTTTGGAACGTCAAGTTGAGATGAATGCCCATATTGCCGAAGAAGGGTTGAATCACCCTTACGGAGCGCAGGTGGGACGAACGCTGTTGGCTTCTGCGGGTGATTCGCTACAGGTTCGGGCCCGAGCAAAAGCTGCTGCAGGCTCTGATGCCCGTATGGGAGGGTGCTCCCTCCCAGTGGTAATCAACAGTGGTAGCGGGAATCAGGGTATCACTGTGTCCGTCCCTGTTATAGAATATGCCCGAGAAAAGAATTTTGGAAAAGAAAAGCTGTATCGTGCGCTGCTTGTCAGTAATTTGCTCTCCATCCATATTAAGCGCTACATCGGAAGCCTGTCCGCATTTTGTGGAGCAGTCAGCGCAGCATGTGCGGCTGGCGCAGCCATTACATATATGTGTGGCGGAACATATGAGCAGATTTGCGCTACGATAACCAACACTTTGGGGACATCTTCCGGTATTATATGCGATGGAGCAAAAGATTCTTGTGCTGCTAAGATCGCATGTGCTTTGGAGTCCGCCATCATTGCGCATAATATGAGCATGAGCGGAAATGTTTTTTGTGCAGATACGGGAATTGTTCAAGACGATATTGAAAAAACCATTCAAAGTGTGGGGTATGTTGGCAAAGTGGGAATGAGAGAAACGGATGTTCAAATACTAAATATTATGCTAAATCGTGTGGCGTTTCCCTAAATTGAAAAGCAATACTTTCCAACGTTTTTGCCCCTTACGAATAGGACACTGAGAGGATGCGAAAATTCAAACTATACAACGGGACTGAAAGTAACATAGGGGGAGCCGACGGTAAGAGTTAAGCAATATCCAATTTGTTTGGTTGAGAGCAATGTTCTGGGGTGAGGGGAGCGTCAGGAGGATGCAGGAACAGAAAGGACAAAATGCAGATGAATGATATGACCCACAGCGCGACCCATACGGCTAAATAAGAGGGGAGAGCAGTCTTCCCCAAAAGTTCTCTGACCTGCTGATTCTTAATAAAAAATGCCTTGAAACTCCTGCGTTGCAATGGCTTGCGGCCGGAATGGGTTTCGTAATCAGCAGGTCAGGTGTTCGAGTCACCCCACCAGCTCCAAGTCGGAGCAAGCGATACATCGCTTGCTCCGACTTTTTTAAAAGTTAGAACGCGCTCACGCCCTGGTCCTTCGTTCCAACTGCGATCCGATCCGCTGTGGCCGCAGTTGGTGTACTGCATTCGAGCGGCTTTTTCTTTGGTGGGGGACCAATGCGCTTGGTATCCCTTTTCACGTTGGGGCAAGTCCCGGAGCGCTTGCTACGTTCTTTTATAGAAGCGGTGACGTGCTCGAGTCGATGGCTCCATTCTGCCTGCGGTCTGCTACATCGCCTTGTGAGCCACTAGACTCAGATCGGTCGGGGCTGGTGTATACCGCCCGATGAGAGGCTGTGCAGGGGCTGGGGCGTGTATCACATTTCGCAGAATGTTCAGTGAAATCTTAGCAAATCATATTGACTTGCTGCTGTGGCCGATATGATCCAGTAAGATGTATATCGAGGTCATCACGGAGCTGGATGTGCGGGTATTGGAGTACTTGGACGCAGCGGGGCGCATCGTCTTGATGCTGACTGCGGAGTGGATATCCACGAAGACACGCGTCAAGCTGGCACAGGGGTGACTATGGAATGGGGACCGACGAGCTATTACACTTCAGACACCAGGCGCCCATGGCCATTTTCCAACTGGACTACGCATCAGGCCTTTTGACCCTGGCCGCTCAGGTGGGCAAGGCTGGCGACACACTGGTACTGGACGGCGACGATCGCCTCCAGGGGACACCGGGTCCCGATGCCCGGAACGCACGGATGGAGGTGCTTTGGTAATGGAAAGATCTGGATACCATAGGAGAGGCGGCGCCGCGGAGCGCTTCGATCTGGCCCACAGCGCCATCCTGCGGGCGGGAGCCATCCTACGGACCGCTCGGCTGGAGGCTGGGAACATCCAGGAAAAGACGGGGCATCAGGATCTGGTGACCTATTGGGACAAAGAGACAGAACGCTCGCTCCGGCAGACGATCTCAGAGGCTTTTCCGCAAGATGCCATCGTGGGAGAGGAATACCCTGCTGCCCTGGACGGTGGAAGCGGTGTGTCATGGTATCTGGATCCTATCGATGGGACCACCAACTTCGTCAGCCAACACCGTAACTACGCGGTCTCTATCGGATGCTGGCGGGGAGAGGCACCTCTGTTCGGCCTAGTCCTCGATGTGGAGCGGCAAGCGCTTTATTCCGCAGTGAGCGGAGAGGGCGCTTGGTGCGGCGGCAAAGCGATCCGGACCTCGTCCCGCGATACGACCTCCCGATTGCTCTTGACGACTCCGGGAGTCCTCCATACGTTCTTGCGTCCCTCTCCCCAGCGGGATGGCCTGATCCGCTTGGCGGGAGATGTGCGGGGCGTACGCAGTCTGGGGTCCGTAGCTTTGGAACTATGCGCTGTGGCGGCAGGGGAGGCGGATCTCTTCATCGCGCTGCGCTCTTCACCATGGGACCATAACGCGGCCAGGATCATCCTGGCGGAAGCGGGCGGTATGGCCTCCCGTCTGGATGGCGCGCCGCTCCCTGTGATGGAGAGGAGCACAGTCCTGGCGGCCAATTCCGCCCAAGTACACAAGCGGATCCTCATGGACTATTGCGGACTGTGAATATGCCTCCGCCGCATGACTTGGATGTTGGCTGATGGACTTAGACGATTGGAAGACGAGGAGCACCCGATTTTGGGTGCCCGTCGTCTTTTCACTGTCTTCTGCTCATGGCACAGGAAATACCGGGAATGAATAAAAAAACATTTCAAACCGATATGGTTCTCGAGAGATGGACATTCCATCGATAAGCACGGGAAAATTATGCAGCACAGCAGATGATAATAAGAAAAATATACAAATATAGATGGATATTCTAGCATACCACTAGAAGCTTTTACAAAATTGGGAAAAACAGTATATCGCGCTTGACTTCTCGCATAAATAATTATACACTAATATTGCAAATTCATTCTGGCTGGTGAAACATATGGGTGTCATCGAGATATTCACACAATACTACGGATACTTCCTCCGCGGGACGCGGACGACCGTCATCGTAGCGCTGGTCACGGTCCTGCTGGGCGCGGTGCTCGGCTGCGTCATCGCCTTGATGCGGCTGTCCAAGGTCAAACCGCTCAATTGGTTCAGCCGCCTCTACATCACCGTGATCCGCGGGACACCGATGCTGGTCCAGATGTACATCGTCTATTATCAGTTCAATTTCATCCCCTATCCGGAGATCACAGTCCTGGGCGTGGACATGGAACGCGCCATCCCCTGCATCATCGCGCTGTCCATCAACTCCGCCGCTTACATCGCAGAGATCATCCGTGCGGGCATCCAAGCGGTGGATATCGGGCAGATGGAGGGGGCCCGGTCCTGCGGCATGACATCCTGGCAGGCCATGCGATACATCGTGCTGCCACAGGCAATCAAGAATATCCTGCCGGCCATCGGCAACGAGTTCGTGACCATGGTCAAGGAGACGGCTATCATCCAGTACTTGGGCGTGAGCGATCTGATGTACAACAACGGCATCGTGACCACGGCGACGTATGCTCCGCTGCCCTGCTACTACATCTCGGCGTTCATCTATCTGGCGCTGAACATCTGCCTGGGAAGAGGGATGAACCTGTTCGAAAGGAGGCTGCAGAGAAGTGAGCGGTGACGTGCTCTTTGAGATCAAAGGCCTGCGCAAGAGCTTCGGCGGTGTCGAAGTGCTCAAAGGCCTGGACGAGACCATCTGCAAAGGCGACGTGGTGGTCATCATCGGGCCATCCGGTTCCGGCAAGTCCACGTTCATCCGATGCCTGAATCTGCTGGAGCAGCCGACGGCGGGGACGATCGTGTTCGAAGGAGAGGACATTACGGCCAAGGGATTCGACGTGGACCGGCACCGACAGAAGGTCGGTATGGTGTTCCAGCAGTTCAATCTCTTCAACAATCTGGACATCCTGGAAAACATCACCATCTCTCAGGAGAAGGTCAAGCATCGTCCTCACGTGGAAGCGGAGAAGAAAGCGATGGCGCTGCTGGAGCGGGTCGGCCTAGCAGACAAGGCCCATGCATACCCCTCCCAGCTCTCCGGCGGACAGAAGCAGCGGATCGCCATCGTGCGGGCGCTGGCCATGGAACCGGACGTCCTGCTCTTCGACGAGCCGACTTCTGCCCTGGACCCGGAGATGGTAGGCGAGGTGCTCAAGGTCATCCAAGACCTAGCGGAAGACGGCATCACCATGGTCGTGG
The DNA here is from genome assembly GCA_944387055.1 of uncultured Oscillospiraceae bacterium. Taxonomy (GTDB): domain Bacteria; phylum Bacillota; class Clostridia; order Oscillospirales; family Oscillospiraceae; genus Oscillibacter. Next base: position 16,565 of record CALXDL010000016.1, on the reverse strand, counting down.
TGACCCATGAGATGGGCTTCGCCCAGAAAGTGGCCAGCCGGGTCCTCTTCATGGACGAGGGACAGATCTTAGAGCAGGGCTCACCGAAAGAACTGTTCGAATCTCCGAAGAACCCACGGACACAGGACTTCCTGTCCAAAGTCCTCAACGTGATCTGATCCTCTCCCCGGCTAGGCCGGAGACGGACGGCGCGTTCGACGGCATCTATGATAGAACGATCTTACACATATATCGAAATGGAGGAAAATGACATGCTACATTCTATCGACTCTGAGATCCTGTTCCTGCAGCAGGAGGACGTGATTAAGGCCGGACTGCTGGATATGAAGCACGTTCTGGCCACAGTGGAGAAGACGTATGAGCTGATGGGCAAGGGACTGATCAAGAACCCGCCTAAGGTCCGCACGCGGATCCCGGACGATGAGGATTGGCAGTCGTTCTTCAACTCCATGCCCTGCTATATCGGCGGCGACGTGAACATCGCCGGGATCAAATGGGCGGCGGAGTCGAAGAAGAACGCTCACACGCCAGGCATCCCCTACGGCATCGACATCACGATCCTCAGTGACCCGGAGACGGTGCTGCCCTTCTGCATCTTGGACGGCACACTGATCACGGCCATGCGCACGTCTGCCGTAGGCGGCCTGCTGGCGAAGTATACCGCGCCCTCCCACACGGAGACAGCGGCCCTGGTGGGAGCGGGCGTGATCGGACAGACCATGATCATGGCGGTGTGCGAGGCGATCCCCACCCTCAAGACGATCTATCTCTGCGATCTGGACCTGCCAAAGGCTGAGGCCGTGGCGGCGGAGTACCAGAGCAAGTACGATGTGGAGATCATCCCCACTTCTGACAGCAAAGCTGCCGCGCTCAAGTCCCAGCTGATCGTCACAGAGACCACCGCCCGCAAGCCTTTCGTGGATCAGTCTTGGCTGACGCCAGGCTGCGGTCTGGTCTCTATGGCCTCCAACGAGGTGGAGCTGGATGTGGTGCGTGCCGCCGACGTGATCTGCATCGACTACTGGAAGCAGATGATCACCTACAACGGCAAAGCCGTCGCACAGCTCTATGAGATGGGCGAACTGACCCAGGACGGCGTCAGCGAGTTGGGCGACCTGGTCTTGGGCAACAAGAGCGGCCGTACGTCCGACGATCAGTTCGTATTCGCCACTTCCATGGGCATCGGTGCTCTGGACATCATGGTGGGCTATGAGCTGTACAAGAAGGCCTCCGAGATGGGGATCGGAACGAAAGTGAAGCTTTGGGACAAACCCCTCTGGGAATGAAGGGGCTGGCCAGTAAGAGAGGATGACGGAGATGAAGACTTGCAAAAAGATAGCGGCTGTGCTCTTGGCCGCGGCGATGCTGCTGAGCCTGACCGCCTGCGGCCAGGGCGAAGCGGACGCGGCCCCGTCGAAGATCGATGAGATCAAAGAGGCGGGCGTACTGGTGGTCGGTACTTCTGCGGACTATCCGCCTTACGAGTTCCATGCGGAAGTGGACGGTGAGGATACGATCGTCGGCTTCGATATCGCCATCGCACAGTATTTCGCGGACAGTCTGGGCGTGGAGCTGGAAGTGGTGGACATGACTTTCAACAGCCTCCTCATCAGCTTGGCGGAAGGGGAGTTCGACCTGGTGATGGCGGGCCTGACACCGGATGAGGAGCGGAAGAAAGCAGTGGATTTCACTGACGTGTTCTTCGTCAATGAGCAGGTCGTCCTGATCCGGGCAGAGGATGCCGAAAAATACCAAACCACGGAGGACTTGGCCGGATGCAAGGGCGCTGCCCAGGTGGGGACCGTACAGATGGATATCGCCGCCGACATAGTGGGCGAGGAGAACACCGTCGGTCTGGTGCGGTTCACGGACTCCATCATGGAACTCAAGAGCGGGAAGGTGGACTGCGTGTTCACCAACACCTTGATCGCCTCGGCTTATGAGGCCTCGGACCCGGAGCTGATGGTCCAAGATGTGGGCATCGAATATGAGAACACCGGCTTCGCGGGCGCCGTGCAGAAGGGGAACGAGGAGTTCGTGGAATATCTCAACGGTGTGATCGCGGAGATGCAGGAAAAGGGCCTGATCGAGCAGTACGTGGCGGAAGCGCAGCAGCTGGCTGGTGTGGAAGACGCGGCGGCGTGAGGAGGAGACAGAAATGCCACAGCTCAGCAAACGTGTGGGGACGTTCACCGACTCGGTGATCCGCCGTATGACGCGCATCAGCGACGCGCATGAGGGCAGCATCAACCTCTCTCAGGGGTTCCCGGATTTCAATCCGCCGCAGGTCTTGCTGGACGCCTTGGCAGAGATGGCCAAAGGCGGACCACAGCACCAGTATTCCGTCACGTTCGGCTCAGAGGACCTGCGTCGGTGCATCGCGGAGAAGTATGCACTTCGGTTCGGCCGTCCGATCGACCCGGAAACGGAAGTCGTGATCACCTGCGGCTCCACTGAGGCGATGATGGCCGCCATGATGACGGTGTGCGATCCCGGGGACAAGGTCATCGTGTTCAGCCCCTTCTATGAGAATTATGGAGCTGACGCGATCCTCAGCGGCGCCGATCCCATCTATGTGCCCCTGGTGCCTCCTTCCTTCCAGTTCGATCCGAAGGTCTTGGAGGATGCCTTCCAGCAGCGGCCCAAGGCGATCGTCGTCTGCAACCCCTCCAATCCCTGCGGCAAGGTATTCACGCGGGAAGAGCTTTCGTACATCCTCTCTCTGGCGGAGACATACGATGCCTTCGTGATCACGGACGAGGTCTATGAGCACATCGTGTTCGCGCCCAATGTCCATGTGCCCGCGGCATCCCTGCCCGGTGGAGACAGGCGCGTCATCACCTGCAATTCCCTGTCCAAGACCTTCTCAATCACCGGTTGGCGGCTGGGATTCCTGATCGCTCCGGCGGAGGTGGCAGAAAACGTGAAAAAAGTGCATGATTTCCTGACGGTGGGCGCTCCGGCGCCGCTCCAGGAGGCTGTCTGTGCCGGTTTCCGACTGGGCCAGGACTACTACGATGGCCTCACGGAGACCTATACCCGGAAAAGAGACCTCTTCTGTAAGGGACTGGATGCGATCGGCCTCAAGCACACGGTGCCGCAGGGCTCCTACTTCATCCTGGTGGATATCTCCGACTTCTTGGCCACGGAGAAGTTCGCGGGCTGGACGGACCTGCAGTTCTGCGAATGGATGGTCGGTGAGGTCGGTGTTGCGGCCGTCCCGGGCTCCAGCTTCTTCCGGGAACCGGTAGGCCATCTCATCCGGCTGCACTTCGCCCGGAGCGAGGAGTCGCTGCAGGAAGCACTGCGGCGGTTATCCGGATTGCGCGCGTACCTCAAGTGAATGGGCGCTGCAGCGTTCCATCATACAGCGGACATCAGGAAGGGCCCCCGCATCTTCGTAGAGATGCGGGGGCTCCCTTTTTGCCGGCGTGTGCTATCCGCGTGCGGCACTATGCGGACCTGCACCGGGATGGGGACCTATCCCCCCTCCTCCATCAGGTCCATCTGATCGAGCTCCAGCCAGGTGCTGCCGATCCGGACAGCTGTCACCTGGGCAGGGTCTACCACTTTATAGAAGGGGCCGGTCCACATAGAGCCCACGAGCGGGTCGCCGTCTTCCGGTGAAGAGACCTGGGCACCGAAGGACGATGAGACAGACATCTCGAGACCGCTGGCAAAACGGATCATATCGATGGATGGAAGGATATCCAGCGCGTCCGCTCCGGGGACGGAGAGGAACGCGAACTGCGCCTCCGCCCGGAAGGGCGCCAAGACCACTTGGCGGATCTGCAGCAGCGTGCCGTCCTCTGCCTCCACGGTCATATCCCCAGTATAAGTCTGTTGGACCTGTTTGCGCTCCACAGTGAATGTGAATTCGAATGGGCCCGCGATCGTCTTGCCGCCATAGAAGGAAAGATCCTCCAGGTGAAGCGTCAGCTCTTTTTCATCGGCTGTCGCCTGGACTACCTGAGAAAGAGATACCAGGAGCTGATAGACATCGGTCTCCTCGTCCCACCGATATTGGATCTTCGGATGCCCGAACCGGACGGCCACAGAGGTCTCAGGATGCGTATACAGCTGGTCGATATAGTCCTGCATGGCCTGGCGCTGCTCCGGTGTCATCTCTCTGGCGGTGTTGGCCAGCTCCGCCTCCATGGAAGCGCGGGAGGTGAGCAGCCAGCTCGCCTCTGCATCGACCTGGTAGAGGGAGAGCTGCGGCAGGTCCTCCCCCTGGAGGGAGAGGGAAAGGACGAGATAGTTCCCATCCCATAGGGCCCCGTCCAAGGTAGCGGTCACACCGTCCGCTGTCTGACTCTGCCCGATGGCGGTGCCAAGGCTTGCCAGCAGGTCTTCAGATGTCTCTGGAGACGACGGGTCCTCTGCCAGGTAACGGAACCAGTGAGAGAACTGCCCGGTGGCTGCCGCATACCCGCAGGCAGAGAGCACCAGTGCTGCTGCCAGTGCCAATGGCAGCCACCGCCGCCTCCGCCGGCGATGGACTGCACGGACCGCCCGGGCACTGATGCGGGAGAGTGCCGCGTCAGGAAGAGGTGAGACTGGCGTCTCCAGTTGGTCTGTCAAAGTATACCATTCGTTCATAGGGACACCTCCTTTTGCAGCCGCTTACGCATCCGGTGGAGACGAGAACGGACCGCGGGCACGGTCAGACCGAATCGCCGCCCGATCTCTTCCGCAGATTCCAACAGCAGATAATGACGCAGGAATATCTCTCCGTCCGGCGGAGAGAGACGGCGGATATCCTCTGCCAGCAGCCGTCCCAGGGAGACCTGCTCCAGGAAAGCAGAATCCTCACGGTCATCATCGAAAAGTGGGACTTCCGACCGCCGCCGCAACAGCCGCCAGCGGTCGATGGCCAAGTTCCGGGCGGTGGTGATGACGAAGCCACGGAGCGTCTCTAGACGCAGAGAGCTTCCTGCACGCCAGAGGGCCACCAGCACATCCGCTGCCACCTCTTCCACGTCCTGAGACCGGCCGGGCAAGATCCGCCCAGCGATGGCTGCCGCCAAAGGGGCATAGCGGGCCGACAGCTCTGCCAAGGCCTCTTCCGGCCTATGGGCCAGCAGGTCCAGCAGCGCCTGATCCGTCATGACATCGCCTCCTTCTCGATCCTTCTCTGATATGGATACGACGGGGGAGAGGGGAATGGTGCAAAAAAATGAGAAAGGAGGACGGCAGGACCGTCCTCCTAGGGGAGCGTCAGATGCGAGCCACGCCTGAGATACGCGCGGCCTGGGCCACGGCGGAGGCGACGGCCTCCCGCACACGGGGGTCGAACGCGGCAGGGATGATGTAGTCTGCGGAGAGTTGATCGCCCACCAGCTCGGCCAGGGCATGCGCGGCAGCGATCTTCATGGCGTCATTGATGTCGCTGGCCCGAACGTCCAGCGCGCCACGGAAGATACCGGGGAACGCCAGGACATTGTTGATCTGGTTGGGATAGTCACTGCGCCCCGTGGCGACCACCGCCGCCCCGCCAGCCTTGGCATCGTCAGGGAAGATCTCCGGCGTGGGATTGGCGCAGGCGAAGAGGATGGGGTCCCTGGCCATAGAGCGCACCATATCCGTGGTGACGGTACCAGGGGCGGAGACACCGATGAACACATCAGCGTCTACCAGCAGCTCCGCCAGAGAGCCCGAACGCCGTCTCGGGTTCGTGACTTGGGCCAGCTCTTCCTTGATCCAATTCATGCCCTCGCTCCGTCCGGCATAGATGGCACCCCTCCGGTCACATAGGGTGACGTCCCTTGCCCCGGCGGAGAGCAGGAGCTTCGTGATGGAGACGGCCGCAGCGCCAGCGCCGTTGAGGACGATACGCACGTCCTCGAGCGCTTTACCGACCACCTTGAGCGCATTGGTGAGGCCTGCCAGAGTGATGACGGCCGTACCGTGCTGGTCGTCGTGGAAGATGGGGATGTCGCAGCGCTCTTTCAGCTTCCGCTCGATCTCGAAGCAGCGGGGGGCGGAGATATCCTCCAGATTCACGCCGCCGAAACTGCCTGCCAATAGGGCCACAGTCTCCACGATGGCGTCCACATCGTGGCTGCGGATACAGAGGGGGATGGCATCCACGCCGCCGAAGGCCTTGAAGAGGCCGCACTTGCCCTCCATGACCGGCATCCCGGCCTCTGGACCGATATCGCCAAGACCCAGTACCGCGCTGCCGTCAGTGACCACGGCGACCGTGTTCCAGCGGCGAGTCAGCACATAGCTCTTGGCGGGGTCCTTCTGGATCTCCAGACAGGGCTGGGCCACGCCGGGCGTATAGGCCAGAGAGAGCGCCTCTTTGGTGTCCACCGCCGCCCGGGGGGTCATCTCCAGCTTGCCCCTCCACACATAGTGCAGGCGCAGGGATTCATTCGCATAGTCCATGGTTCCGGCTCCTCTCGATAGGATAGGTCCATTGTACGGAAAAGGGAGGAGATCGTCAATCAGGTCTTGATATCCCAGTTCCCCCATGGCAAAATAAGAAAATAAAAGGAGCACGAAAGGAGGCACGGATATGAAGATATCCACCAAGGGGCGCTATGCGCTTCGGCTGATGATCGATGTGGCCATCCACGACGGACAGGGGCTGGTCTCACTCAAGGACGTGGCGGCCCGTCAGCAGATATCTATGAAATATCTGGAACAGATCGCAGGGACGCTGTCCAAGGCTGGGATGCTCCGCAGTGGCCGAGGGGCACAGGGGGGATACTGTCTGACGCGGGCGCCGGAACGATATACGGTGGGCAGCATCCTCCGGCTAACGGAGGGAGACCTGGCGCCCGTAGCATGTCTGGAGCCGGAGGCGGAGCCTTGCGAACGGCGCGCGGCCTGTGCAACCTTGGATTTTTGGACGGGACTGTACGCCACTGTCAACGATTATGTGGACCGCTTCACATTGGCAGACCTGGTGCGGACAGAACAGGAGAAGGCTGAGGGGAGGTCTGCCGGGAAGAGCGGGACGGCTGGAGAGGAGGCGCCCGCGCCATGATCTGCCCCTGAGATGGGTGAGAGTGCGGTCCATATCGCACCGCTGGCCGAGGTGTGCCCCTGTGCATATGGGGTGAGAGCGGCCCAGCTTTTGCCGGGCCGCTCTCATTATTCCAGCGGGAAGTTACAGAGACTTCTCGTAGGATTCGATCATCTTCTTGACCATCTGGCCGCCAACGGAGCCGGCCTCGCGAGAGGACAGATCGCCATTGTAGCCCTGCTTCAGGTTCACGCCCACCTCAGCGGCGGCTTCCATCTTGAACTTATCCATAGCGGCACGGGCCTCGGGAACGTTGATCTTGTTGTTGTTCTTACTAGACATCGTGCAATTCTCCTTTTCATCGATACTTGTTCGCGGGTGATTGGGTATCGCGAGCATAGTTTGACTCGAAAAAAGGAGAATATGCTGACATATTGACGGGAAAAATTGCTTTCGCTGGAAAGATGGGCATCGATGGCCCAGCTCAGGGTCCATTTTGATGATGCGCTCCATGGTGCTGCATGACGCCGGCCCTTTCGGGGGGATATATAGAGATATCGAGGACGGCCCGCTCCAAGACGGAGACCACCCTTGCAGGAGGACCATCAGTGACCTTTCTTGAACGTGAGATAGCCCTCCAAGATCAGCGAGGCCGCCACAGCGTCCACGGTCTTTTTCCGCTTTTTCGCATTTTTTCCGTTGCTCATCAGGATCTGATGGGCGTCGATGGTGGTGCGGCGCTCATCCCAGAGGACCACCGGCAGCGCTGTGGTCTCCCGCAGCAGCGCTGCCATCGTCTCGGCTTTCTCGGCGCGGGGACCAAGGGAGCCGTCCATGTTCTTAGGATAGCCCAATACCAGTTCTTCCACTCCATGCTCACGTGCCAGAGCGGCGATGCGCTCCGCCACGCTCTCGGGGCGATAGCCGTCGATGACAGTGGTATAGCCGGCCAGGAGACCGGTGGGATCGGAGATGGCGATGCCGGTATGAGCGTCGCCGTAGTCGATGGCCATGATGCGCATAGAGGGGTCCTCTCTTTCTTTTCGACGATAGAGCGTCTATCGATGCCATTCCAAAAGCGGCATGCGGTCTGATGTCCTCTATGATAACACAGTGCTGGCGCACCGCGCAAGCGGCACAGCGACGGCCCCCGGTCCAAGATGGGCCGTGATGAGACAAACTCCGCCGTTTCCATCATACGGCATCGTGACCATCGATCTGCCGGCCGAAAATGACGGGCAGGAGTATGGATCAGGGCATCCTTTCTTCTAGGAGGTGTCACCTTGTCTATATCGTCGAAGGTCATCGATCTTCCTTGAAAGGGGAGAGCGTCTGGCCTGTGTCCCGGCCTGGAAAAAATAGTTGACAGTGTATTTGACTTGTGGTAACATACTTATTACCTGTGAAAAAGGGCTTTCTTTTCATGCGCGTTTTCGCTTTTCCGCCACGGAAAGATCGCCCCTCGCAAATGGCAGGGAGGCAGTCGGTATCCCCGGCGGAGCCGTGCTGGATACCAATAATAAGGAGGTGCCGTTAGATGCGCGTGAAAGTGACCCTGAGATGCAATGAGTGCAAGCAGAGAAACTACAATACCATGAAGAACAAGAAGAACACTCCGGACAAGCTGGAACTGAACAAGTATTGCCCCTTCTGCCGGAAGCACACGCTCCACAGTGAGACCAAGTGATGGCGTACGAAATGAGAAAGGGCGTGTAAACGTTATGGCAGAAGAAGTCAAGAAGAAGAAGGACCGGGGCCGTTGGTTCCGCGAGATGAAAAGCGAACTGAAGAAGGTCGTGTGGCCTGACCGCAAGACCGTGATGAAAAACACCGGCACGGTGCTGCTGTGCTCTTTGTGCATCGGCGCGTGCATCTGGATCTTCGATGGTGTTCTGCTCACTGCCGTGGACATGATCCTCAGCCTTTTCGGCGCGTAAGGAGTGGACGGATATGGCAGACAGCGCGAAGTGGTATGCGATCCATACCTATTCCGGCTATGAGAATGCCGTCAAGACCAGCATCGAGAAATTCGTCGTCGGCCGCGGCATGGGGGATATGATCTTGCGCATGGAGATCCCCATGGAGACCGTGACTGAGATCACGGAATCCGGCGTTGCCAAGGAAGTGGAGCGGAAGGTGTTCCCGGGCTATGTGCTCATCAAGATGGTCCTGACCGATGAGACATGGCATCTGGTGCGCAATGTCCGCGGCGTCACCGGTTTCGTGGGTGCTGCCAATAAGCCGATCCCCCTCACGGAAGAGGAGGTCATGGCCATGGGCATGGAAAAGCACGAAGTCGTGGTCAACTACAATGTGGGCGACCATGTGAAGATCGTGGATGGTCCGCTGGCCAGCTTCACCGGTGTGGTGGAAGAGATCGAACCGGAGAAGGACCGTGTCAGCGTGATGGTCTCGATGTTTGGCCGGGAGACCCCCGTGGAACTGGAACTGGACCAAGTAGAGGTCTGCTCCTGATCGAGTCATCCAGCGCCTTTTTGGGCGCTATCTGCGCCGGGCGTCCCCGGCATCAGTGGGAGGGGCCCTCACGCCCCGCCAAAGACGGCGTGCTGCCGTCAACCACATCTATGATTTAGGAGGTGCTACTGAAGTGGCACAGAAAATTACTGGTTATGTGAAATTGCAGATCCCCGCAGGCAAGGCGACTCCTGCTCCCCCCGTCGGCCCCGCTCTGGGCCAGCACGGCGTGAACATCGCTGCGTTCACCAAGGAGTTCAACGAGCGTACTAAGAACGACATGGGGATGATCATCCCCGTCGTCATCACCGTGTATGCGGACCGTTCTTTCTCCTTCATCACCAAGACGCCGCCCGCGGCCGTCCTGATCAAGAAGGAGTGCAACATCGAGTCCGGTTCCGGCGTCCCCAACAAGACCAAGGTGGCCACCATCTCCAAGGCCTCCATCCAGAAGATCGCGGAGATCAAGATGAAGGACCTGAACGCCGCCAGTCTGGAAGCTGCCATGAGCATGATCGCCGGTACCTGCCGTTCCATGGGCGTCGTCGTCGGCGACTGAGCCCGGCTTTTCCGGATCGTCCAACAGCTAGCGGCCCCATGAGGCCGCACCATACAGTGGGAGGATCGAGTTCCGAAGAACCACTATGAGGAGGAAGTAACATTGTTTAGAGGCAAGAAATATAAGGAAAGCGCCAAGCAGATCGACAAGAACACTCTTTATGAGGCTGCTGATGGCTTGGCCCTCATCTGCAAGACCGCCAGCGCGAAGTTCGACGAGACTGTGGAGCTCCACGTGAAGCTGGGCGTCGACTCCCGGCATGCCGACCAGCAGGTCCGCGGCGCCATCGTGCTGCCCCACGGCACCGGCAAGAGCGTCCGTGTGCTGGTGTTCGCCAAGGGCGAGAAGGCTGACGCCGCTCGCGAGGCGGGTGCTGACTATGTGGGCGAGATGGATCTGGTGGAGAAGATCCAGAAAGAGAACTGGTTCGACTTCGACGTGGTGGTCGCCAGCCCTGATATGATGGGCCTCGTCGGCCGTCTTGGTAAAGTCCTGGGCCCCAAGGGCTTGATGCCCTCCCCCAAGGCCGGCACCGTCACGCCTGACGTGGCCAAGGCTGTCAAGGAGGTCAAAGCCGGTAAGATCGAGTACCGCCTGGACAAGACCAACATCATCCACTGCCCCATCGGCAAGGTGTCTTTCGGCGCTGAGAAGCTGACCGAGAACTACAATGCCCTCATGGGTGCCATCGTCAAGGCGAAGCCCGCTGCCGCTAAGGGCCAGTATATCCGCAGTTGCGTCGCTGCGTCCACCATGGGCCCCGGCGTGAAGATGAACACCTCGAAGCTGGTGTGATCTGGCAAGCGGTCCCAGTCCCTGCCCCGATAGGGAAGGCGGTCTGGGCCGCTCAGTGACTCGCTTGTCCCGGATACCGGAAAGGCGAGAAAAGATATTTGAGGGTTGACTTTTGTCGGACTCTTGAATATAATATCAGATGCGTTCCAAAGACAGCAGGTGGCGTATGCCGTAAGTCCTGCCGAGGGCGGCAAACATGCTTTGCTTATCCGTCCTTATGTCTTTGCGGACATGAGGACGGTTCCTTTTTGAACGCACCTACGATTTTCCTGGAGGTGAACACAAGAATGCCTAACGCAAAGGTCCTATCTGAGAAGCAGGCCATCGTGGCCGAGCTGACCGAGAAGATCCAGAAGGCTACTACGGGCGTGATTGTCGACTACAAGGGCATCACCGTTGAAGAAGACACCGCGCTGCGCAGAGAGTGCCGCGAGAGCAACGTGGATTATGCAGTGGTCAAGAATACGCTGCTCCGCTTCGCTTTCAACAACACTGGTCTGAACGATTTGGACGGCCTGCTCAACGGCACCACGTCTCTGGCTCTGTCCGAGGATGTGGTCGCGCCTGCCCGCATCATGGCAGACTATGCCAAGAAGCTGGACGGCAAGTTCGAGATCAAGGGCGGCTTCATGGAAGGCAAGCCCGTGGATCTGGACACCATCAAGTCCCTGGCTGCCATCCCGGCACTGCCTGTCCTGCAGGCGCAGGTCCTGGGCACCATGCTGGCTCCCATCACTGGCCTGGCTGTCGTCCTGAAGCAGATCGCTGAGAAGAACGGCGCTCCCGCCGAAGAAGCTGCCCCTGCCGCTGAGTGATCGGTCGGCACTATACTTTTGAAATCTTACAATTAGGAGGCAAATACAATGTCTGAGAAAGTTACCGCTATGATCGAAGAGATCAAGGCTCTGACCGTTCTGGAGCTGTCCGAGCTGGTGCACGCTCTGGAGGAAGAATTTGGTGTTTCCGCCGCTGCTATGGCCGCTCCCGCTGCTGGCGCTGCTGCTCCCGCCGCTGAGGAGAAGACCTCCTTCGACGTGGTCCTGACCGGCTTCGATGCCGCTGCCAAGATCAAGGTCATCAAGGTCGTCCGTGAGATCACTGGCCAGGGCCTGGCTGAGGCCAAGGCTACGGTCGAGGGCGCTCCCAGCACCCTGAAGGAGGGCGCTTCCAAGGAGGATGCCGAGGCTCTGAAGAAGCAGATCGAAGAGGCCGGCGGCAAGGTCGAGCTGAAGTGATCGCCACCCAGACATACGCATGATAAAGAAGGTCCTCTATCCACACTGGATAGGGGACCTTTTTTATCATGGAGGAGCGCAGCGAGCAGTGGGAGCCGTGCCCTGCTTTTCACTTGCGCACAGGGCCACCAAGAAAGTTCGGATCGATAGAACGTGGGACTAGAAATATCTGGATGACTGTGCTATCATGAAACTGTCCACAAGGGGCGTGCGTGTCATCGGGTGGGACACTATTTGAGAGAGGGAGCGCACAGATCATGAAAAAGAGAACATTGGTATTGGCACTTACACTATTGCTTTCCCTGACATTGACGGCCTGTGGGAGCAGCGGCGGAGACGGCGGCGCCACGAGAGCGGACGGAGCGGCTGCGGAAGAAGAGAGCGCTCCGAAGCAGGAGACGATGGACGCCGCACAGTTCGAAAGCTTGCTTTTAGAGCAGCCTCTCGCGGTCACCAGCGTGGAGTATGTGGTCCAAGATGAGCAGTATAAGTCTCTGTATCCGGATATGCTCCAGGCGATCCTCCAGAACAACACGGCGGCGGATATCAAGAACGCTGTCGTGGCATTCGTCGCCTGGGATGAAAACGGACTGCCAGTTAAGATCAAAGGCCAATTCGACTTCGATGATGGCGCATATATCAAGCAGGTCAACTATGCAGACATCAATTTGGCTGCCGGCGGTACGTTCGGTCAGGACAGCGGTTTCTCTCTGGAAGAGAAGCCCGGTATCGCCAGTTTCAAAGCGATCCCCGTCTCCTTTGAGACCTTCGAGGGCGAGACATGGGAGAACCCCTATTTCGATGAGTTCTGCACGCTGTACGAGGGGCAGAAATATACGGATGGGATGACTGTCGAGGTCACGCGTTCGGATGAGGATTTCGTCCCGGCGGCACCGCAGGAGACGGACGGCGGGGCAAGCGAGCCGGCGGAAGACGCGATGAGCGCGGAGGAGCTGGATGCAGAACTGGCCGCCCAGCCGCTGGCAGTCATCAGCACGCAGTATGTGGTCCAGGATGAGCAGTATAAATCGCTCTATCCGGACATGCTGCAGGCCGTGCTGCAGAACAACTCGACAGATGACATCAAGAGCGCTGTGGTGGCATTCGTGGCCTGGGATGCGAATGGGCTGCCCGTCAAGATCAAGGGCCAATTCGATTTCTCGGATGGCGGATATGTCCAGGAGGTCAATTACGATGATATCAACCTGGTGGGCGGCGCGACCTTTGGTGAGGACAGCGGCTTCGCCCTGGATGTGAACACGACCATCGCATCTTTCAAAGCCATGGCCGTCTCTTATGAGACGTTCGATGGGACCACATGGGAGAATCCCTACTATGATGCGTTCTGTGACCTGTACGAAGGCCAGAAGATGGGATGAACGGGAAGCAAGGACATAGTGTATGAAGAGAGCGGGCGGCCGGGTATGGCCGCCCGCTCTCTTCTCACTTCTGGACCTAGCAGGCCGCTCCACATCGGGAAAGCCGTCATACAACGTCCCGCAGGGGAGAAGGGGGATATTTAAGGACGCTGACCATTGTCCATAGGACCGATCAGGTCACGGACGACTGCACTGCCCAGGAGGAGACCGGCTGAGGCTGGGACCCAGGGAACGCTGGCGGGGACGCTCCGGCGCCCCGGAGGCGGCGCTTCCAGCTGTGCGGGGGCGATGGGAGCCTCCGGACTGAACACCACACGTACATGTTGGATACCGCGGGCACGCAGTTCTTTGCGCATCACCCGGGCCAAAGGACAGCCATAGGTCTCGGAGATGTCCGCTAGACGGAACTGAGTAGGATCTAATTTGTTTCCGGTCCCCAGGGCCATCACCAGGGGGATCCCAAGGCGGTGCGTGGTCTCCACCAGATCGAGCTTACAGCTCACCAGATCGATGGCGTCCACCACATGATCATAGTGGCAGCCTGCCGGGAAGAACTGGTCACGATGGGACGCGTCATATGTGGCACAGATTGGATGGAGCCGCAGCGTGGGAGAGATGTCCTGCAGGCGTTCGGCCATGACCTCTGCCTTAGGGCGGCCCAGGGTGGAATGGAGCGCCTCCAGCTGCCGGTTCAAGTTGGTAAGGCTCACGGTATCCTGATCGACCAGCGTCAATTCACCGACACCGGCACGCGCCAGACACTCCGCCGCGTAGCTGCCCACGCCCCCAAGACCGAACACGATCACATGGGCCGCTGCGAGGCGTGCCTGCGCAGCCGTGCCCCAGAGCATCTCATTGCGTAAGAATTGTCCTTCCATCTCCTTCGGGACCTCCTGTCGTCTATAAGAAGTGGCCGGCTTTGGATATCCAAAGCCGGCCCATTGGAGCTGAGATATTCGCTCAGCCAACGAACTTCAATCCGAAGCTATGCTGCTCGGCCGTGTAGCCTGCGGTCTTCTCCGCATGCCAGTCCAGGATGTCCTGCTCCTGGAGGGCCGCAGTCACCTGCACCTGCCAATAGGGGATGTCGTAGCCGGAGAAATACATGACGTGGTAGCCCTTGTAAGAGGAGCTCTCACCATAGACGATGCCCGTGTCGCCAGGCTGCCGGGCGGGATCGAAGCACCAGTCGTTGAACTCCGTCACCATCTGTCCCTGGGCGACCTGCTCATAGAGTCCGCCGTTCGTGTTGGAACCGGGGTCCTCAGAGTTCTCGTTCGCCATGGCGGCGAAAGAATCCTCTGTAGCCTCGCCTGCCTGCCACTGAGCCAGCAGATCCTCGGCCTTGGCTCTCGCCTCGTCCTTCCGGGCCTGGAGGTCAGCGTCGTACGTCTCAGAGGTAGAGTCCAGGCCGGACTCATCCACCTGCACCAGGATGTGGCGTACGTCCACGGTGTTATACGCCTGACGGTCGCGGCCGTGATAGACCACCACATAATAGGTGGAGGTATCCGCGTCTTCCAGTACGGCGGCATCGCCTTCCTGGCGGGCGCTGTCGAACAGCCAATCGCCCACTACGGAAGTCAAGGAGCTGTACGCGGTACCGTCGGACTCAGAGAAGCTGGCACCCTCATTGGCGGTGGCCAACGTCTCCAGATCACCGCCGGACTGGAGACCGGCGTACAGACTGTCGGCGAGGGCCTTCGCCTCCTCCATGGCAGCAGCTGTCATCTCGTCGGTGACCTCTACCGTGTTGCCTTCTTCGTCAGTGGTAGGCACAGCGCCACTGACTGTGGCCAACTCATAAGAGACCAGATCGTAGGAGTTGGGATCCGCCTGGTAGGCAGCTTCCAGATCGCTGTCCGTATAGCTCAGGCTCTCCTGATAAGCAGTGATATATGCGTTGGAGAGCATGGTCTTATGCAGGAGGTCCGTAAAAGTCTCCTCGCTCATGAGACCGTCATAGACACGGTCCAGATACTCCTGCACGCTCATATTGTAAGTGGTCGGGATGGAGGCCAGATCCGCATCCAACTGGGCCTGGAGCTCATCTGTCCACTCGAAGCCCTCCGCTGCGGCAGCGTCGTTCATGGCCTCGACGGTGATCATCTGCTGGAGCGTCCGGTCCATGAGATAGTCGAACCAAGTCTGTCCCTCCGTGGCGTCAGTGACGAGCATGGCGCCGATAGCGTTGACAGTCTGATCCTTCATGGAGGCGTTCATGTCTACGCCCATATAGCTGAGATAATAGTAGTAGTTGCTCAGGAATTGCTGATACTGGTTCTCGTAAAAGAACTGCACCTCAGCGACAGAATAGTCCTCTCCGTTGATGGTGACGGGATCGGACATCTTCGGGATGATGTTGGAACGCCAGACGAAAGCAACGATGGCCACCAGCACGAACACGATGCCGATGGTCGCATATAGGATGTTGCTGCGGTGCTCCTCCTTGCGCTGCTGGGCCTCGCGGGCAGTCTTGGGGCCAGACATCTGATCGAGAGCCTGGCCCTGACGGGTCTTCTTTTCTCTTGATGCGCTCATTCGTAGTTCAGTCCTCTCAAGTTTTCGGGTGCAAGGGCATAGACGCCCCATAGATACGCACTTACATATTATAACGGACTGGCAGCTGTTTCGCAAGTGGAAATTCCGCTGGTCCCTTTTCAAGATAAGTAGTGACGGCCCAAACTCCGTCGGTTTCACCCAATAGCGGACTTGCCTGGAGAGTAGCTGTGCTGGATGGCTTACCGTACCTTGCCAAAGACACTTTCATATTCTAAAATGATTATTGAAATACCAGTCTATGCTCCGTAGATATTCAAAACTCTACGCTCCGTGTGTGGCAATTAAGTTCCTGATTCTCTACAATGCAAGCAGAAAGGAGAATACATGATGGATCAAATCCGAATCGGCAGATTTATAGCCGAATCAAGAAAATCAAGGAACCTTACTCAAAGGCAGCTTGCCGACGCACTTTCTATTAGCGACAAAACAATTTCCAAATGGGAGTGTGGAAAAGGGCTTCCCGAAGTTTCGCTCATGCTACCATTGTGTGCGGCATTAGACATTACTGTCAATGATCTGCTTTCGGGTGAAAAGGTTTCCTCAACTGATTATCAAAAGAAAGCGGAGGGAAACATGATGAACTT
>CALXDL010000015.1 GCA_944387055.1 uncultured Oscillospiraceae bacterium | reverse complement strand
GTTCCTGAAGGTCACCGGCGGCACGCTGCGGGTCAAAGACGTGCTGGCCGGCTGCCGCCCGGGGCTTGCGGGAGGACAGGCCTGGGAGGAGAAGGTGGACCAGCTGCGCATCTACTCCGGCGCCAAGTTCCAGACGGTGGAGGCGGCGCAGGCAGGTACGGTGTGCGCGGTGACAGGCCTGAGCCGTGCCCTCCCCGGGGAGGGGCTCGGCTGTGATGCCGGGCAGAGCGCACCGGTGCTGGAGCCGGTGCTGACCTATCAGGTGGAGCTGCCGGAGGGGACGGACCTCCACGGAGCGCTGGAGAAGCTGCGCCAACTGGAGGAAGAGGATCCCCAGCTGCATATCACCTGGAACGAGCAGGCGCGGGAGATCCACATCCAGCTCATGGGCGAGGTGCAGCTGGAGATCCTCCAGCGGCGCATCCAGGAGCGGTTCGGCCTGGCGGTGACGTTCGGCGCCGGCAGCATCGTCTATCGGGAGACCATCGCCGCCCCTGTGGAGGGCATCGGTCATTTCGAGCCCCTGCGCCACTATGCGGAAGTCCACCTGCTGCTGGAGCCGGGGGAGCGGGGCAGCGGCCTGGAGTTCGCCAGCGCCTGTCCGGAGGACCAGTTGGATCTGCGGTGGCAGCGGCTGGTGCTCACGCACCTGATGGAGAAAGAACATGTGGGCGTCCTCACCCGCTCACCCATCACGGATATGAAGATCACGCTGGTGGCGGGCCGGGCCCACGTCAAACACACGGAGGGCGGAGATTTCCGCCAGGCCACCTACCGGGCGGTGCGCCAGGGGCTGATGGAGGCGGAGAGCGTGCTGCTGGAGCCCTGGTACACGTTCCGCCTGGAACTGCCCACCGCCTATGTGGGCCGGGCCATGAGCGACCTGCAGTGGATGGCCGGGGAGACCGACCCGCCGGAGACGGACGGGGAAGAGACGATCCTCACCGGCGCGGCGCCGGTGGCGGCCATCCGGGACTATGCCCGGGAAGTGGCCGCCTATACCCGGGGGACGGGACGGCTGCTGTGCGCGCCCGGCGGTTACCGGCCCTGTCCGGACCAGGAGGCGGTGGTGGCCGCCATCGGATACGACCCGGAACAGGACACGGAGGATCCGGCGGACTCGGTGTTCTGTGACCACGGGGCCGGCCATACGGTCAAATGGGACCAGGTGCCCGCCATGGCCCATGTCTCCAGCGGCCTGCGTCTGGGGACACAGACGGCGGAGGAAGCGGCGCCGTCCGCCGCCTATCGCCCCTCCTCATATGAGGGCGCGGCGGCCCTGGACAAGGAGCTCCAGGCCATCTTCGAGCGGACGTACGGCCCTGTGCGGCCCCGGGCCTTCCAGCCGCCCCGTCCGCCCCGGCAGACATCCGGCAGCGCGGGGACACAGCGTCCCGTGCGCCCCCAGGACCTGGGACCGGAATACCTGCTGGTGGACGGGTACAACATCATCTTCGCCTGGGACGAGCTCAAGGCCCTGGCGGCAGAGAACCTGGACGCCGCCCGCAAGCGGCTGTGCGACCTGTTGAGCAATTATCAGGGCTACCGCCGCTGCGAGGTCATCGCCGTGTTCGACGCCTATAAGGTCAAAGGCGGGCGGGGGTCTGTGGAGCGCTATCACAACATCCATGTGGTCTACACCAAAGAGGCGGAGACGGCGGACGCTTACATCGAGAAAGCCACTTATGAGATCGGGAAGCGCCACCGCGTGCGGGTGGCCACCTCGGACGGACCAGAACAGCTCATCATCCTGGGGCACGGGGCGCTGCGCCTGTCCGCCTCCGCCTTCCATGAGGAGATGGAGGCGGTCCAGAGACAGATCGCCGCGGCACTGGAGCGCAACAACGCCCCGGCCAAGACCGGGGCGGTCCGCGCGGCGCTGGAACGGGCGCGGAGGGAGGAGCCATGACGATGCTGGTGATATCCACGGCGGCCGCCACGGTGGCCGCGTGCGGCCGGGTCCGCCGCGCTGTGGAGCAGCGCGGCACCGCGCCGGCGGGACGCTGGGGCAGCCGGGTGCGGCTGGAGCCTGTCTACAACGCGGGGGCCGCTTTCGGCCTCCCCATCCGGAGACGGAGGCTCATCGCCGCCTCGGCCCTCGCGCTGGGGCTGGTGCTGGCGGACCGCCGCCGGGACCCGATGGGCCGGGGACTGGTGCTGGGCGGAGGCGCCAGCAACCTGCTGGAACGGCTGCGGCGAGGGAAGGTGCTGGACTACGTGCGGTTCCCCAGGGCGCCTGGCCGTCTGGGACGGAGCGTGTTCAACTTGGCAGACTTTGCCATCTTGCTGGGGGCGGCGCGGATGCTGCTGTGCCGGAGGCCCCGGGGGAGATCCTGATTTTTTCTCAGATAGGCTTTTACATTTGCCTTTGACGTGCTAAAATGGGTATCGGTGAAAATTTTCCATGGAAAGGTGGTCCTTGATCGATGCGCAAAACGAAGATCGTCTGCACCCTTGGCCCGGCTACAGACCATCCCGGCATCCTGCGGAAGATGCTGGAGGCCGGCATGAACGTGGCGCGGTTCAATTTCTCCCATGGCAGCCATCCGGAGCATCTCAAACGGCTGGAGGCTCTCAAGGCCCTGCGGGAGGAGATGCAGCTGCCAGTGGCGGCCATGCTGGACACCAAGGGGCCGGAGATCCGGCTCAAGTCCTTCGCGGGCGGGTCGGTGCTGCTCCAGGGCGGCACGGAGTTCACCCTCACCACGGAGGAGACGACAGGAGACGCGCACCGCTGCTCCATCACCTATGCGGACCTGCCGCAGGACGTGGGCGCGGGGGACACCATCCTCCTGGACGATGGCCTGGTCCGCTTGACCGTGCTGGAGACGAAGGCCACGGACGTCCGCTGCCGGGTGGAGAACGACGGCGTGATGAAGGACAACAAGGGCGTGAACGTGCCGGGCGTGCGGCTGTCCATGCCCTATATGAGCCAGCGGGACCGGGATGACATCCGGTTCGGCGTGGAACAGGGCTATGACTATATCGCGGCCAGCTTCGTGCGCACTGCCGCAGACGTGCGGGAGCTGCGCCGTTTCCTGGAGGAGCTGGGCTCCGACATCCGCATCATCGCCAAGATCGAGAACCGTGAGGGCGTGGCGAACCTCTCGGAGATCCTCTCCGTGGCGGACGGCATCATGGTGGCGCGGGGCGACATGGGCGTGGAGATCGACTTCACGGAGCTGCCGGTCCTCCAGAAGGACATGATCGCCCAGTGCGTGGCCGCCGGCAAGCCGGTCATCACCGCCACGCAGATGCTGGATTCGATGATCGAGAATCCCCGGCCCACCCGGGCGGAGATCACGGACGTGGCCAACGCCATCTATGACGGCACCAGCGCCATCATGCTCTCCGGAGAGACGGCGGCGGGCAAGTACCCTGTGGAGGCGGTCCATACGATGGACGCCATCGCCGTGCGGACCGAGGCCGATATCAACCACACCAAGCGGATGCGCAACATGGCCGGGGAGACGCGGCTGTCCATCGCGGCGGCCACGGCCCACGCCGCCTGCACCACCGCAGCAGACATCGGGGCGGATGCCATCATCACCGTCAGCCAGAGCGGCGCCACCGCCCATCTGGTGAGCCGCTTCCGGCCCGGCACCCCCGTGATCGCCTGCTTGATGGATGAACGGGTCCGGCGGCAGATGGCCCTCTACTGGGGCGTCACGCCGCTGCTGATGCCCTATGCCAGCAGCACCGATGAACTGATCGATTTCGCCGTGCGCGCCTCCGAGGCGGCGGGCCTGGTCAAGCAGGGGGACCTGGTGGTGGTGACCGCCGGCGTGCCTGTGGGCGTCTCCGGCACCACCAACATGATCAAGATCCATCTGGTGGGCGGCGCGCTGCTCAACGCCGTCGGCATCGGAGAGAGCAATGCCTCCGGCCCCCTGTGCGTGTGCCGTGCCGTGGAAGAGGTCGCCGCCAAGTTCCACCCGGGCGACGTGCTGGTGATCCCCTATACCACCAACGAGCTGCTGCCCTACCTGCGCCAGGCATCGGCCATCATCAGTGAGGAGAGCGGAGTCAACAGCCACGCCGCCACGGTGGGGCTGACGCTGGGCAAGGCGGTCATCGTGGGTGCCTCCGGCGCCACGAACCGGCTCCAGGACGGGACCATGGTCTCTGTGGACTGTGCCCGCGGACTGGTGCAGGCCCTGCCCCAGTGAGCGGAGCGGAAAAGCCTGCGGATATTGGAAAGACGGCCCCCTGCCAAATGTGGCAGGGGGCCGCCCCTTTACCGGTATCAGCGCAGGAAATGGAGATAGTACCACCATCCGATCCCCAGCAGCACCTGGAGCACCAGGATGGCGGGGATCCCCACGCGGAAGGAGCGGTGCAGGGTCTTGTGGCGGAAGACCTTCATCCCCAGCAGCGCGCCCACGCTGCCGCCCAGGAGGGCCAGCAGGAACAGCCATCTCTCCGGCACCCGGCGGACGGCCGCGTGCTTCACCTTGCGCTTGGCCTTCCACTTGTCCAGGCCGAAGAGCAGGAAGGCGGCCAGGTTGATCAGCACCAGCCAGACGGCCAGCGGCCCCCAGGGGGAGCCCACGAAGGACCAGACCGTATCGTTGTGCTCTGCGGGCAGATAGAGCGTCTTCCCTCCCATGATGCCGCCTCCTGAACTGCGAAAAAGACTGGCTGGGGTCCTCCCAGCCAGTCCATTGTAGCAGAACGTTCAGTCCTTGGCAAGCTTGCTCAGCTCGCAGGCGGTGGCCGCCGCCAGCTTGGCGTTGTTGTACACCAACTGGATGTTGGAGGCCAGGGAGTCGCCGCCGGTCAGGTCCTTGATCTTGGCCAGCAGGAAGGGGGTGGTCTCCTTGCCGTGGATGCCCTGGGCATTGGCCTCGGCCACGGCCTCGTCGATGGCCTTGTTGATGACGTCCGCATCCATGGAGTACTCCTCCGGGATGGGGTTGGTCACCAGCATACCGCCGCCCAGGCCCATGTCCTGCTTGACATAGAAGGCCTTGGCCAGCTCCGCCGGAGTGTCGATTTCATAGTCCACGGCGAAACCGCTCTTGCGGGTGTAGAAGGCGGGCAGCTCCTTGGTGCCGTAGCCGATGACAGGCACGCCGTGGGTCTCCAGGTACTCCAGGGTCAGCCCCAGGTCCAGGATGGACTTGGCACCGGCGCAGACCACCATGACGGGGGTGTGGGCCAGCTCCTCCAGGTCGGCGGAGATGTCGAAGGTCT
>CALXDL010000014.1 GCA_944387055.1 uncultured Oscillospiraceae bacterium | reverse complement strand
AAAAAGCGGGCGGCCAACCTTTTGACCGTCAAGAGCATCGTGACGATCGTGCTCACGGGCGTGTTCGCCTATCTGGCGGTGACAGGCCACGTGACCACGGACCAGTTCCTCACCGTGTTCACGGTGGTCATCGCCTTCTACTTCGGCACCCAGGCGGAAAAGAAAGCGCAGGCGGGCAATGGCAACAGCACAGGAACTACTTGACATCGCCCGTGGAGAGCTGGGGACCAGGGAGTCCCCAGCGGGATCCAACCGCGTCAAATACGCCGCCTGGTACGGACTGGACGGCCAGCCCTGGTGCGTCATGTTCGTCATGTGGGTGTTTGCCCAGGCGGGGGTAGCGCTGCCCGCCCGGACCGCCTCCTGCACGCTGCTGATGCAGGCAGCCCAGACCGCGGGCCGTTGGGTCACATCCGGCTACCAGCGCGGAGACGTGGTGATCTACGACTGGAGCGGGGATGGACGCCCGGACCACTGCGGGATCGTCTCCGCTGTCCTGTCCGGCGGCGTCCGGGCCATCGAGGGAAACACCGCTGTGGGGAACGACTCCGATGGCGGCGAGGTCATGGAGCGGACTCGGAAAAATCAGCAGATCCTAGGGGCCGTACGGCCTGCCTATGATAAGGAGGTCATCATGGATAATACACCGGCGCCCTATGCCGCGGAGGCGGTGGCCTGGGCTGTGGAGAACGGCATCCTGCAGGGAGACGAGAGCGGGGACCTGAAGCTCTCAGAGCCCCTGACCCGGCAGCAGATGTGCGCGCTGCTGCACCGGTATCATGGGACGTTCCACGGGGCGCTGTGAGAGAGGGGGAGAGGACGCCTGCGTTAGGCGTCCTCTCCCAGCTCTATCGGCCCATTCACCTTTTCGTATTGAGCGATATATCGTTTGATCGCTTGATTGATCTCACTGTTTCGGCTGCGCCCGTTTGCCTCTGCGATATAGTCGAGCTTCTGGACGCCCTCGCGATAGACGCGCAGTGTGAAAGCCAACTCATCCTTTTTCTTCTTCAACGATACCACCCCGTCTCTTGACATAGTATTACCAAATGTGGTATCGTAAAGTGACCTGTTTGATATCAAAATATAACCACTTTATTTTGCGCGGACAATATCTGACAAATTTCCCGAGGTTTCGTGGCCCGAAGCGATTATGATGTTAAGGCTAAGAAAAATCCCGGGCAGGGGGTAAGGAGCCCTGCCCGGGTGCATAGGGAAAAGGTAGAAGCAGAATACTAGATCAGCGTATCATATCGCGGATGGCTTTATACAAATGCTCGGGTGGCACTCGGTGTTTGTTGAGCTTATCAATGATACGCACGACGGCCTTCCGGTCCGTCGTCACGTCCCAGACGACCGTAACTATGTCATGTTTCGAGCAGCTGAACGCTGCGACGTCATAGCTGACATAGGCTCCGATCTCTGGGGCGTGTTTTATTGACGACGATGCGACATACCATATAGTGTCATTCAGGATAGCATCGATCTCTTCTTGTGTCTGCATACGTTTGACCTCCTGTTTTTGCCCTCTGCGGGGCTGAGGATAGATTCGGGGCACGGCAAAAAAGGAGGCGCACGGATCTGATAGGGAGGCGCACGGCATGGGCGCCTTATTGGCTGATAATTACATAATAGATATGATCCTACAGATGCTTATTATCAGACATAACGTAACGTATAGAAAGGGTGTTTCTATGTATCGGATCCAAAACAGCCGCGGGACGCAGCGCACTGCGCCGGCGGCAGTGCAGACACCAGCCGGAGCGATGGATTGGAGCCAGGAGATCAGCGGCACAGCGGGAAGCCAGCCTATGCCGGCGGATCAGCATATGGCCTCCAATGCGGGCAGGCCCATGGATGGCCTCCAGGTCTCCGACGGACAGCTCCCGCCCGGCAGCACCATGGATATCCGCAATGGGCTGCCCAGCGAGGTGATCACAGATCCGTTGACGGTGGAAGAGGCCTATCGGGGATCGCTGAAAGCGATGCTGGCGAAATATGTGGGGACGTACATCGTGGCCACCTTCTTGGTCGGCACACAGAACACCGTGTCTTGGGAAGGCGTCCTCTACGACGTGGGGAACGATTACATGACGATCTATCAGCAAGGACGTGACCGCTATATCGTCTCGGACATCTATTCGCTCAAGTTCATCGAGTTCTATGATACCAGCCGCCGGGAACTCTGCGACCAGATCCTAGCGGAGAGGAACTGGGAGCAGATGGGGTGAAAACAAGGTGAAAAAATAGTTGCGGCGGCGCGGAGGATGTGCTACCATCAGGCTATCTAAAATATGGTAAGGAAGTGGATCCACATGGATTTTGAAAGACTCTCCGCAGAGCGCTATTCTCTGCGCAAGTTCAGCGACCGCCCTGTGGAGTCAGAGAAATTGACCCAGGTGCTGGAAGCAGGCCGCAATGCTCCGACGGCGCACAACAAACAGCCGCAGCGCATCTTCGTGCTCCAGAGCGACCGGGCACTGGAGAAGGTGGACGGCTGCACCGGCGCCCATTTCCATCCCCCGGTGATGCTCTTGGTGGCCTATGACCCCGCTGACGCTTGGGTACGGGAGGATGACGGCAAGAACCACGGTGAGATCGACGCCACCATCGCTGTCACGCAGATGATGCTCCAGGCGGCAGACCTGGGCCTGGGGACCACATATGTGGGCATGTTCGATCCGGAGAAGCTCCACGCGGCGTTCCCGGAGCTGGAGGGATTGGTCCCTATCGCGCTGCTGCCCATGGGATATCCGGCGGATGGAGCCCATCCTTCCCGGTTGCACACGGACCGCAAGCCTCTGGAGGATATGGTGCGGTATCTTTGACCAGGCCATCCAGCCGGTGGGACCGGTCTGGCAGCGGCCACAGAGGCAGATAAGCACATAAGAGGTCAGGGGACCTGGCACCGGCTGGTGCCAGGTCCCTATCATATGAGCAGGAGCGGATCGTGCCCAGTGCACGTGGCCCGGCGGTGCACTAGGCCGCTCCGCCCCACCGCGAAGGACCCGGAAGCCGCGCGCCCCATCATGTGCGCAGTTCCCGATAGGTACAGAAGATCAAGATAGAAGAGATCACGAACGTCAAAAGGTCTGATACAGGCATGGAGTATAAGACGCCATCCAGGCCGAAGGACAACGGCAAGATCAGGGCGGACCCCACACCGAACACGACTTCCCGCACCATCGACAGCAGTGTGGACGCCAGGGCTTTCCCCAGCGACTGCAGATAGATGAACGTACCTTTATTGATACAGGCAAGGATAAGCATACACAGATAGATGCGGAAGGATCTGACCGCAAAATCGGTATAGTAGACGCTTTCGTTGGCGGCTCCAAAAATGGAGATGAGCTGCTGCGGGAAACATTCGACGATGAAAAAGGCGATGGCTCCGATGACTGCCTCAGATAGGAGCAAGTGTGTGAACAGACGCCGGGCTCGGTCCTTGTGTCCTGCGCCGATGTTGTAGCCCACGATGGGGATACAACCGGCCGCGAGGCCGATGGAGATGGAGATCACGATCTGGAAGAACTTCATGACGATCCCCACGACGGCCATGGGGATCTGGGCATATTGGTCCTGGCCAAAAATAGGATCGAGAGCGCCGTATTTGCGGATCATATTGTTGACCACTGCCATGGAAACGACCAAGGAGACCTGCGAGAGCAGACTGCACAGCCCAAGGATCAGGAATCGTTTGATGAGACCGCCCTTTAGGCGGAAGCTGTCCGTTTGGAGACTGACGGCCTTCATGTGACAAAGATACCAAACAGAGAGGAGGGCCGTGGAGATCTGCCCGATCACAGTGGCGACAGCCGCTCCCATCATGCCCCAGCGGAAGAGGAAGATGAAGATCGGGTCAAGGATGATGTTGAGGACCGCCCCCAGCAATGTGGAGAACATGGCGAACTTAGGACTCCCATCCGAACGGATGATCGGATTCATCGCTTGGCCGAACATATAGAAGGGGATACCAAGGGAGATATAGAAAAAGTACTCTTTGGAATAGCGGAACGTCTCAGCATTCACCCGGCCGCCGAACATGGTGAGGATCGGCTCTTGGAAAATAAGATAGATGGCCGTGAGGAGGATGCTGGCAGCGAGACAGAGGACGATGGCGTTCCCGATGCTCCGATGTGCCCGCTCTTTCTCGTCTCTGCCCAAACAGATGCTGACGAATGCGCAGCATCCATCGCCAATCAAAACGGCGATCGCGAGCGCCACCACAGTCAGAGGGAACACCACTGTATTCGCCGCATTTCCATAAGAACCAAGATAACTGGCGTTGGCGATAAAGATCTGGTCGACGATGTTATACAGTGCGGCCACCAGCAGAGAGATCACACAGGGGATCGCGTACCGGCACATCAGCTTGCCGACGGGTTCTGTCTCTAAGAAGGTATTGGATCTTGCTTCCATGGATATTCTTGCCTCCAAACAAAAAAGACGTGCAGCCAAAGCTGGATCTACGCCATTGGCTACACGCTTTAGATATCGAGTCTCTATTCCGTTTTCACTGCAGATAGTCGCCCACAGGACTCTGGTTATATTGCTTGACGATCTTGAGGACGATCGAGCCATCTGCCTGAGGACGTTCTTCTACGATCTTGTGTTGGACATGGTGTTTTTCCAAGCCTTGTTTGTAGCGGGCCACTTCCTCTGCGACCAGCGCTACGGCTTCGTCATGCGCCACGTCATCTTTCAGCATGAAGTGCAGCGTCTGGCAGATGCAGGCTGCTTTGATCCGTTTCATCCTTTGGACCTCCTCCTAAAAAAATAAAAAAACAACGACCTGTAGCTTCCAACTGGATTTACGCAGTCGAATGCCACACGTCGTAATATGATCATACCAAAACGGAGGAGACCTTGCAAAGGCAGATCTGCACAAAAATAGGCCCGAGAGGATCGGGCCAGATCGCCTCCACAGCCGCAGAAAACGGAAGGGACTCCAGGAGAGGGTCCGGCGGCCTGGGGAGATCGATGCAGATCCGCACTTCCCTCCGGCAGACAAGTTTGCTATACTGAAAAAATAGGGAGCTATGCGCGAGAGGCCGCTCGGCCTGCATCGGGAGGCATCGGAGGCACGGACATGGATGGACATCTCGGCTCCTGATCATAAGCGCCGCCGGTCGGCGCCCGCTGTCGAAAACACGACCGACACGATTTTTGATGGATATTCTTAAGGAGGGACAGACATGTTGTTCGTTTGCTATCCGAAATGCACCACTTGTCAGAAGGCTAGGGCGTTCCTGGACGCCCGAGGAGCAGCGTATACCGTCCGCGATATCAAGCTGGACGCGCCCACCGCAGGAGAGCTGTCCGTTTGGTGGAAGAAGAGCGGCCTCCCCTTGAAGCGGTTCTTCAACACCAGCGGCCTGCAGTACAAGGCACTGGGGATCAAGGACAAGCTCCCACCGAGGACGGAGGAAGAGCAGCTGGATCTGCTGGCTGCAGATGGCATGCTGGTGAAACGGCCCATCCTGGTAGACGGAGATCGGGTCCTGGTGGGCTTCCGCCAGGCAGAGTGGGAGGCCGAGCTGTGAAGACGCATGGCCGGAGAAGTGCCGCTTCCCCTCCACAGCGGCGGGAGGGACTGTGATCGACTGTGGATGAGGCCACGAAGGAGGAACGAGGGATGCACGCAGAAGAGCGCCGGGAGGCTATCCGAGAGATATTGCAAAAGGCCGAGCGCCCCGTCAGCGCTGCGGCTTTGGCGCGGCAATTCTCCGTCAGCCGTCAGATCATCGTTGGGGACGTAGCTCTGCTGCGGGCGGCGGGGACAGACATCTCCGCTACGCCACGGGGCTATGTGATCTTGCGGGAAGCCGGTGGGTTGGTGCGGCGGATCGCGGTCCGCCATGATGGGAGTTGGATCGAAAGAGAGCTGGATGCCATCGTCGATCAAGGCTGCACGGTCTTGGACGTCATCGTGGAACACCCTGTCTATGGACAGCTCACTGGCCCGCTCCAGATATCTGACCGTTATGAGGTGGAGCAGTTCCTCGTCCGCTGCCGCCAGTCCGAGGCGCTGCCATTGTCCGATTTGACAGAGGGCATCCATCTCCACACCATCTCCTGTCCGGACGAGGGAGCGCTCCGACGGGTCCGGGAGAGCCTGCGGGCGATGGGCATCCTGTTGGAAGGCTGAGCCTCCGGGGACGGGAGACGTTGAAAAAATACTTTATTCTTGCAGGCGAATCGTGTATAATGAGTGGCATAGGCGTGGGGCAGTCTCTGGGGAGCTTAGCTCCCGATGCACTGCACGCCCAGTGAAGATGCCGGAAATGGGAGTCCGCCGCTGTGAGAGCAGCGGGGGCTCCGGTCCACATCCATGATCATCGTGTAAAGTCGAAAAGGAGGCAAAATGAGCGTCATGACAACAGACATCAGAACATTGGCAGAGCAAGTCCGGGGATACATGCTGGATATGCGGCATGAGCTGCATCGTTTCCCTGAACTGAGCGGTGAAGAGTACGAGACGAGCAAGCGGATCCGCCGGGAACTGGACGCGATGGGTGTGGAATATGTCCAGGTAGGGGACACGACAGGCATCTTGGCGACGATCCGGGGCGGGAAGCCCGGCAAGACGATCTTGCTGCGCGCTGATATGGACGCCCTGAAGGTGACGGAAGAGGCCTCGGTGGACTTCAAGTCCGAGAATGAAGGTGTGATGCATGCCTGCGGCCACGACGGTCACATGGCGATGCTGCTGGCATCTATCAAGGCTATGATGTCGATCCGGGAAGAGCTGTGCGGCACCGTCAAGTGCCTGTTCCAGCCCTCGGAGGAGAACGGCCTGGGCGCGAAGTGGATGATGGATGCGAACGTCATGGAAGGCGTGGATGGCGTCTTCAGTGAGCATCTGTGGTCTGGGATCCCGGTGGGCAAGATCTCTGTGGACCCGGGTCCGCGTTTGTCCTCCTGCGGATTCTTCGAGATACATGTCAAGGGGAAGGCCAGCCACGGAGCGATGCCTCACGAGGGGATCGATGCTGTGGTGGCGGCCTCTGCGATCGTGATGAACCTGCAGACGATCGTGAGCCGCAAAACCAGCCCCATGCGCAATTCCGTGATCACCATCGGCTGCATGAAAGCCGGTACACAGCGCAACATCATCGCGGAAGATGCGGTCCTGGAGGGTACCACGCGGACCTATCAGGCAGACGTGCGCAGCAAATTCGAAGAGCAGATCCGCCATATCGCAGAAACGACGGCGGAGACCTTTGACGCGACGGCAGAGCTGATCTATCGCGATATCGTGGCCCCGGTCATCAACGATCCCGTGTGCTCCGAGCGGGCGGCCAAGGCCGTGGAGAAGATCCTGAGTGCGGATGCGGTGTATCCCTTCGATCCACTGACCGTGGCGGAGGACGTGTCTGCCTACATCGATGCGGCACCGGAGAAAGGCTGTATGGCACTGGTGGGCGTCGGCAATCCGGATATCGACGCGGCGTGGGCGCATCATAACAGCAAGTTCAAGATGGATGAGGAGGGCATCTTCAACGGATTGCTCCTGTATCTCCAGTACACGATGGACTGGCTGGAGGAGCACAAGGGCTGATCAGCTGCGAGCGTTCCAGACCTTTTTGATGGGATAAAGCCGGACCATGTCCTCTCGCCGTCCGTGGATGGCGGAAAGGGTTGACAAATGGCGATCCGGCGGGTAAGATGTGGTTTACAGGTGTCTTGACACCTGTAAACCACATCTTCATCATATGGAAGCAGGGATCCCAATGAAAAAGGTAAACGCATTCCTGGCGCGCAAAGACATCATCTTCTCTGCCAAACGGTATGGGATCGACGCCCTGGGCGCCATGGCCCAGGGGCTGTTCTGTTCGCTGCTGATCGGGACCATCCTCAACACCATCGGTACACAGTTCCACATCGCCATCCTGACAGAGGAGATCGTCTCCATCAACGGAGTCGGATATACGGTGGGAGGGCTGGCGTCTTTCATGAGCGGCGCCGCTATGGCCGTCGCGATCGGATACGCGCTCCAGGCACCCCCGCTGGTGCTCTTCTCACTGGCTACAGTGGGATACGCCTGCAACGTGCTGGGCCAGGCAGGCGGACCGTTGGCGGTGTTGTTCGTGGCCATCATCGCTGCTGAGTGCGGCAAGGCCGTCAGCAAGGAGACGAAGGTGGACATCCTGGTGACGCCCATCGTGACCATCTTGATCGGTGTGGGCGCGGCGTGGATCATCGCGCCGCCCATCGGTGCCGTGGCCAGCGCTTTCGGCCAGCTCATCATGCAGGCCACGGCGCTCCAGCCATTCTGGATGGGCATCTTGGTGTCGGTACTGGTGGGTGTGGCGCTGACGCTGCCTATCTCCTCGGCGGCCATCTGTTCGGTCCTGGGACTGACGGGACTGGCTGGCGGAGCGGCCGTGGCTGGCTGCTGCGCCCAGATGGTGGGCTTCGCTGTGATGAGCTTCCCGGAGAACCGCTGGGGCGGATTGGTGAGCCAAGGGCTGGGGACCTCGATGCTCCAGATGCCGAACATCGTGAAGAACCCGCGCATTTGGATCGCACCCACGGTGACCTCCGCCATCACGGGGCCGATTGCCACCTGTCTATTCCAATTGGAGATGAATGGTGCGGCCATCAATTCCGGTATGGGGACCTGTGGACTGTGTGGGCAGCTGGGCGTGTGGACTGGATGGCTCTCACCGAGCGAGACGGCCCTTGCCAACGGTGCTTCTGCCATCGTGCCCACAGCGTTCGATTGGCTGGGCCTGCTGATGATCTCCTTCATCCTGCCAGCAGTGCTCTGTCCGCTCATCAACTATTTCTGCCGGAAAGCGGGATGGGTGAAGGACGGAGACCTGACGCTGGTATGAATACCTGGAGGCGTGGAGCGCTGCCGGGGCGGGAAGAAAAACGGACGCAGAAAAAGAGGACTGCCAGATGGCAGTCCTCTTCCTATCACCAGTGCTCATTTCCGTGCGATGACGCGCTTGACCGCGCAGATGATATCGGCGGTCCGCAGGCCATACTCGTCCATCAAGAAATCCTGAGGGCCGACCTGACCGAACCGATCCTGGACGCCGACGAACTCCTGCACGGTGGGGCAGCGCCGGGCCAGACAGTTGGCCACCACAGACCCCAGACCGCAGGTGACATTGTGGTTCTCCGCTGTGACGATGGCGCCGGTCTCCCGGGCAGCCTTCTCCACCAAGTCCTCATCCAGCGGCTTCCAGGTGAACATGTCGATCACCCGCACGGCGATGCCCTCAGCCGCCAGCGCTTCCCACGCCTTGAGCGCCTCGTCTACCAAGATGCCGGACGCGATGACGGTGGCCTGGTCGGCCGCGCTCTCATGGAGCACCACACCCTTACCGATCTCGAAGGTGCTCCCGTCCTCATACACCTGTATCACGCCCTTGCGCACGAACCGCGTGTACGTCACACCGTGTTCGATGCCGGGCAGCTGCCGCGTGATGCTTTCCAACTGTGCATAGTCCGCAGGATCCAAGACCGTGCTCTCGGGGATGCTCAGATACATCGCACCATCTTCCAACGGCATGTGCGTCCCGCCGTTGAACGCCGCAGACACGCCCGCGTCGCTGCCGAGCACATGCACGGTCAGCCCTGCGTAAGCTGCGGACATATAGATCTGATCATAGCAGCGCCGGGAGGAGAAGGTCCCGAAAGAGTGGAAGAACACTTTCTTCCCCGTGGCCGCCAGGCCCGCCGCTACGCCGGCGGCGTTCCCCTCCGCGATGCCCGCCTCGAAGGCGCGCTCCGGATAATGCTCCCGCAGCCGCTTCGTGTTCACACAGCTCATCAGGTCGCAGTCCACATAGCAGATACGCTTGTCCTGCGCCATCAGTTCGTCCAGAGTCAATGCCAGGGCGTCTCGGCAGGCCCGGGCGTCCTTCTCGTGTTTTCCGATTACTTTCACGTCCATCGTTTCCGCCCTCCTCATGCCTTCCTGATCGTTTCCAGGGCCTGCTCCGCCGCAGCGAGAGCTTCTGCCCACTGCTCTTCCTTGGGCTGGGACGAATGTTCACGCTTCGGCTCTGCGAACGTCGCGCCCTTTCCTTTGATCGTGTCTAGCACGATGCAGGACGGAACGCCCTTCTTGGACTGTGCGTTCTGGATGGCCTCATAGATGGCCGTTACGTCATGTCCGTCGATCTCCTGGGTGTACAGGCCGAACGCTGCGCACTTGGCTGCGATGTCGCTGTGGGCCAGGATATCGTCGGTGGGACCATCCAGCTGATATCCGTTCTTGTCCACGAAGAAGAGCAGGTTGTCCAGCTTATGGGCGTATGCGAAGTGGAACGCCTCCCATATCTCGCCCTCATCCAGCTCACCATCTCCCAGGATGGCATAGACCCGGCTCTTCCGTCCGTCGATCTTGTTGCCCAGGGCCGCGCCGACCGCCGTAGAAGCGCCCTGTCCCAGAGAGCCGGTGGTCAGATCGACGCCCGGCGTCAGCTTGCGGTCCATATGGCTGGGGAACTTGGTGTGGGGCTGGTTGAGCGTATAGGCTTCCTCCTTGGGATAATAGCCCATGAGACCGAACGTGGCGTATGCCACCGGACCCGCGTGTCCCTTAGACATCACGAGCCAATCCCGGTCTTCCCAGCGCGGCTGCTTCGGATCGTATTCCATGACGGCACCGTACAGTACCGCCATCACGTCGGCCAAGTCCATGGATCCGCCTACGTGTCCGAAGCCTCTGGAATGGATCACGCGCAGCGTTTCCAACCGGATCTCCGCTGCCAATTCTTTTATCCGTCTTTCGTCCATCCGTCCTTCTTCCTTTCCCTATTCATAGAACGTCAACTGGCCCCTACAGCCAGCTGCGCCTGTTCGAGCTCGCTCTGCGCCGGGACGCGGTCCTCGCAGCAGCAAGAAAGGGCTGCGCCGCTGACCGGCGCAGCTTGAGACCTATGTCCATTCTACTCCTGGTCCACTGCCCCGTCAATGGGTGTCTGATCTTTAACGAGAGGGGAGACCATGGGGGATCAGCTGCCGGGGAGAGGGCTCAGATCTTTGCCGGGGACATCTCCCGCATGATGCGGCACTGGAGGGGGACGGCGCACAGCAGCGTGATCAGGTCGGAGACGGACTGACACATCTGCACGCCCAAGAAGCCCAACGCCGCAGAGAGGATGAAGACCAGCGGGATGAAGAAGATGCCCTGTCTGGCCATGGCGAGGAAGGTGGCAGGCACTGTGCGGCCGATGGTCTGGAGCATCATGTTGCACATAGTGATCCAGCCCTGGAAACAGAAGGTGACGCACTGGAACCGCAGAGCGGTGGCGCCGAAAGCGATGACATCCGGACTGTCCCGGAACACGGCGACGATCTCCGGAGCGAATAGGAAGCCCAGAGCGCCCACCACGAAGAGGAAGACCGTGGAGGTCTTGACGCAGAACCAGAACCCCTCTTTCACCCGATCGTACAGCTGGGCGCCAAAGTTGAAGCCGCACACCGGCTGGAACCCCTGTCCGAAGCCGATCATGGCGGAGGCGCCGAACGTCATGATCCGCTGCACGACGCTCATGGCTGCGATGGCCGCATCTCCATAGGGACCTGCGGCGCGATTGAGGCAGATCGTGGCGATGGAGGCCAGCCCCTGCCGGGCCAGGGAAGGGAGACCGCCCTGGATGATCGTCTTGAAATAGACCCATTTGAACCGCACTTTGGAGATGTGGAGGCGGAGGTTCCCGCCCCGGGTACAGCCGACGAGCAGCAGGCAGAAGCTGACGAACTGGCTGATGATGGTGGCCCAGGCGGCCCCGGCCACGCCCATGTCGAAGACGAAGATCAGCAGGGGATCCAGACCGATGTTGAGCACTGCGCCGCTGGTGATGCCCAGCATGCCGTAAACAGCACTGCCCTGGAAACGCAGCTGGTTGTTCAGCACGAGAGAGGCCGTCATCCACGGTGCGCCCAGAAGGATGACCCGCAGATAATCTTTGGCGTAGGGCAAGATAGTAGGCGTGGAGCCCAGCAAGGTGGCCATCGGCGTCAAAAAGATCAGGCCCAGCACACAGATGACCAGGCCCGTCAGCAGGGCGTAGAAAAAGCCGGTGGAAGCCATGGTGGAAGCTTCTTCGAAATGGTGCTTGCCCAATTCACGGGAGATGTAATTCCCGCTGCCGTGACCGAAGAAGAAGCCTACGGCCTGGATGACCGCCATGACGGAGAACACCACGCCCACGGCGCCAGTGGCGCTGTCGCTGTCCATCATACCGACGAAAAAGGTATCCGCCATGTTGTAGAACGCAGTCACCAGCATACTGATGATGCAGGGCAGCGCCAGATGTACGATGAGGCGGGGGACAGGGGTCTGTGTCATCTGCTGATACTTCTGCTCCTGCTGGTCTTCCATATCCATTCCTCCCATCTTTACCGGAAACCGATAAGATCCTAAACATATCTTAACATGGACGGTGGAAAAAGCAAGAGTCCTGCGCAGAGAATATCGGGCAGCAGGGTGCACGGCACGCTCTTGGCCAGCGCCTCGGCCCGCCGCGTCAGAGAGCACAGAAAGAGGACGGGCGGAGCGACTGGCTGTATCAGCGACCCTGCGGCGCAGGCAGTACCTGCCGGCGGACATCTGGATGAAATGCAGATGGACCAGGCGCACAGCGCCCGGCGGCCGCATAGGATGGAACGCATCCCGATAAGGCGCGGAGCGCCCGGGGTGCAATCTCCAGGAAACGAGGGAACGACTTTGCGTATCAACGAGGCCTATGAGCATGAGCCGATCGCACCCTATCCACCAAACGAAGCATGTACTCGCGGCTGTGACAAGACCGTCCTCCAATGCACGGACGTCAGCGCGTATGCGACGCTGCGGCCTGTGGCGACGATCGGGACAGTGGTAGCGACCTGCCAGGGCACACCGACTGTCACTTGTACGACAGATGCCTCCGGCGCGTTCTGCACTCTGGTGATGACGCAGCAGGTCTGCTTGTCCATCCCTGTGCGCTACAGCGTGGAGTTCACCAGCAGCGACCCTACCATCGCCTGTGCGGGCGATGGATGCGTCACCGGTGACGAGGGCTGCAACTGCGCCAAATGAGCAGACATACTGGATCCGGCGTCCTCCGTCCAGGCGGAGGACGCCGCCTTTTACACGAAAAGGGAGACAGGACGGGGAAATAGAGCTTGAAAGTTCTCGAAAAACTCGTTATACTGGACCAGATCCGATGAAAAGCCAAAATGCGTGGAAAGGAAGAGATCGATATGACCGCCTATCCCAAGATGACCGCACAAGAGCGAAAAGCGGAGTACGCCCGCGTCTGCAAGACGTTCGAGGAGGAAAAGGCCAAGGGCCTGTGCCTGAATATGGCCCGGGGCAAGCCCGGAAAGGCGCAGCTGGACCTGGTGAGCGATATGTTCCAGCTGATGCAGAGGCCTGAGGATTATGTGTCTGATGGCATCGACGTGCGCAATTACGGCGAGCTCTCCGGCCTGCCGGCCGCCAAGCGGCTGTTCGCGGAGATCCTGGGCTGCAAGCCCGAGCAGGTGTTCGTAGGCGGGAACGCCAGCTTACAGCTGATGTACGACACCATTTCCAAAGCCTATACCCATGGCCTGCTCCACTCGGAGCGGCCCTGGTGCAAGGAACCGGTGGTGAAGTGGTTGTGCCCGGCTCCCGGCTATGACCGCCATTTCAAGGTGACCGAGTCTTTCGGGTTCGAGCTCATCACCATCCCCATGACCGATGAGGGCCCGGACATGGACGCCGTGGAAGCGGCCATCCAGGATCCGGCAGTGAAGGGCATGTGGAACGTGCCCAAATACTCCAATCCCGACGGCATCATCTACTCTGACGCGACCATCCGCCGCATCGCCTCCATGAAGCCGGCGGCGCCGGATTTCCTGCTGATGTGGGACAACGCGTACTGCATCCACGAATTCGAGGGGGAGTATGTGGAGTTCCCGGATATCCTCAGTGCCTGCGCTGCGTATGGGAACGCCGACATGGTGTTCGAGTTCGCCTCCACCTCCAAGGTGACGCTGCCCGGCGCGGGCATCTCCTGCTTCGCTTGCTCAGAAGCCAACATGGCCTACATGGAGAGGCTCCTCACCGTCCAGGTCATCAGCTTCGACAAGGTGAACCAGCAGCGCCATGTGCTCTATCTCAAAGATAAGGCCCATACGCTGGAACTGATGCGCAAGCACGCTGCCATCATGGCTCCCAAGTTCCGCTGTGTGGTGGACGCGCTGGACCGCGAGATCGCACCGCTGGAGATCGCCTCCTGGCGGCGGCCCAAGGGCGGCTATTTCGTCTCGCTCAATGCCATGCCTGGTACTGCCAAGCGGACGCTGGCCCTGTGTAAAGAGGCAGGCGTCACCATGACAGGTGCCGGCGCCACGTTCCCCTATGGGAAGGACCCTGAGGACAGCAACATCCGCATCGCGCCCTCTCTGCCCCCGGTGGAGGAGCTGGAGCAGGCCATCGATGTGCTGTGCACGTGCCTGAAGATGGCGGCCCTGGAGAAGCTGGGCGTATGAGATACTTCGGCCGCGTGTTCCGCCCCCCCTCCGAGGCGTACAGTCTCATCGTCCAAGTGACCTATGGATGCAGCCACAACACCTGTGCCTTCTGCAGCATGTACAAGGAGAAGCGTTTTGCTCTCCGGCCGCTGGAAGAGGTGCTGGAGGACTTCCGGATGGCCCGCCAGACCTATCGGCATGTGGGCCGGGTCTTCCTGGCGGACGGAGATGCGCTGGTCCGCAGGGCTTCGGAGCTGTATACCATCCTGGATACCGTCCGGACGCTCTTCCCAGAGTGTGAGCGCGTGACGTGCTATGCCTCCCCTTCCTCCATCCGGATCCGTACGGAGGAGGAGCTGCGGACCCTGCGGGAGAAGGGGCTCACCATGGTCTATATGGGCCTGGAGTCCGGATGTGACACTGTCCTGGAGCGGATGCATAAGGGACATCTATCGGCAGAGATCGTAGAGATGGGACAGAAGGTCCGCCGGTGCGGCATCGCGCTGTCCGTCACTGCCATCACGGGCCTGGGCGGCCCGGAACTGCTGGAACGCCATGCCATCGAGACGGCGGAGGCCTTCAATGCCATGGACCCGGAGTATATCGGCATGCTGACGCTGATGGTGGAGGAGGAGACGCCGCTCTATGACTGGGTGCGGGACGGTTCCTTCCAGCTGCTCTCTCCGCCCCAGGTGCTGGAGGAGACCCGCCTGCTGGTGGAACGGCTGGACAGCCCGGGCAGCGTGTTCCGTATGAACCACGCCAGCAATTATCTGGCGCTCAAGGGGACACTGAACCAGGACAAGGAGGCTATGCTGCGCGCCATCGATGCAGCGGAGCACGACCTGAGCCGTCTCCGCCCAGAGGAGTGGCGGGGCCTTTAAAGCTACAAGAACACCGCGGAGCGAAAGCTCCGCGGTGTTCTTGTAGCCACTTCCGCGCGCCTGCAGGCTTGACAGCCTTTTTCGGAGATGATATCCTATTGGCGATTTCCAAGTGAGGTGTGTGCATGTCGGTCCTGTGAGCAAATTAGGATACTGGGCTGTGAAGGGAGGCGGTGTCCTCCCGTTTGGTGTTGCCCAGACACCCTTGGAGATCTAATATGAAATGAGGGGACTCAGTTGCAACTAGACCATTGTGTTTCGGCGTTTGACGCATAGCAGAGGCTATCGCGTCAAACAGGATTTGGTATATAGCCTCTGCTCATTCCAGATTACACGAGTTTTGGAGGAGCATCATGCGCTATATGAAAGCAGCCGATGTGCTGCCGCCGGACCTGCTCCAACAGGTCCAGGCGTATATCGACGGGGAGTATCTGTATATCCCCCGGCGGGAGACGGACCGCAAGCCTTGGGGTGCGGTCAACGGTCGCAAGGCGGAGACCCTGGCCCGAAATCTGGAGATCTATCGGCGCTATCGGGAGGGGACCTCTGTGGACCAGCTGGCGGAACTGTACTTTCTGGCGCCGAAGAGCATCTGGAAGATCATCTCCCGTCTGAGGAATGGATAAGAGCACAAGCGCCATGCGGATCACCGCATGGCGCTTTTTTGTTTCTGGATCGAGCCGGCGGTTGCATGACTGGCCTGCAGTGGGGTATGCTGAGAGCAGAAAGACGATACCAAGGAGGAGATACCCATGTCCCAGCGGATCCCACAAAAACCGAAACGGCACCGCCCGGATCACCGACAGGACCCCTGCCAGGATGTGTTCACCTGCCGGGTCTGCGGCTGGCCGGTGGGGCCTCAGGCCGCCGGCACCCAACACCGTAACCACTGCCCCAACTGCCTTTCCAGCGTCCACCTAGACGATGAGCCGGGTGACCGGGCTGCCGACTGTGGCGGTACCATGGAGCCAGTGGCCGTCTGGGTGCGCAAAGGCGGCGAATGGGCCATCATCCACCGCTGCAAGGTCTGCGGTGTGCTACACTCCAACCGGGTGGCGGCGGATGATGACCCCACGCTGCTGATGAGCCTGGCGGTGAAGCCCTTGGCTATGCCGCCGTTCCCTCTGGACCGGCTGGGACGGGCGGCGGAATAAATGAAGCACCTGCGGAGACCTTATGGCCTCCGCAGGTGTTTCCTTCCAGGGACTGCGGCCGATGAGATCCGACCACACCGCGATATGTGGGGGGTCGATGTGCGCTAGGATGCGGCCGCCCTTTTTCAGAACGTCCGGTTCTTCTCCGTGTCGCAATAGGCGCAGCGATACGTGTGCTTCTCCGCGTCGTTGAGCAGGAAGATGGCGTCCAGCTGCGGCTCTGCCACAGTGATGCAGCGGGGGTTCTTGCAGTGGATGATGTTCACCAGCCGCTGCGGGAGCTCCAGGTGCTTTTTCTCGATGCGTACGCCGTCGCGGATGATGTTGACGGTGATGTTGGGATCGATATAGCCCAGCACGTCCAGATCCACCTCCAGTGGAGAGTCGATCTTGATGATGTCCTTCTTGCCCATCCTGGCACTGCGGACGTTCTTGATGATGGCCACAGAGCAGTCCAGCTCCTCCAGCCGCAGATACCGATAGATGTCCATGCTCTTGCCGGCCTGGATATGATCCAGGACCACACCGTTTTGGATGCTGTCGATGTTCATTGATGCCTCTCCTCTCAAACACGGATATCCAGCAGCTTCATGATGAGGGCCATGCGGATAAATTTGCCGTTCTTCACTTGCTTCCAGTAGCAGGCCCGGGGGTCTTTGTCTACGGCGACTGTGATCTCATTCACGCGAGGCAGGGGATGGAGGATACACAGATCGCTCTTGGCAGGCACCAGCTTCTCCGGATCCAGCACATAAGTATCCTTCAAGCGGATATAATCGGCTTCGTTGAAAAAGCGCTCTTTTTGGACGCGGGTCATATACAGCACGTCCAGTGCAGGCATGGCGTCCTCCAGGCTGGCAGTCTCTTCATAGGCCAGGCCCCGCTTCGCAAGCACGTTCTCCTTGATATGGTCAGGCATCTTCAGTTCTTCGGGGGAGATGAACACGAACCGGATGCCGGTCTGCCGGCTGAGGGCGGTCACCAGAGAGTGGACGGTGCGGCCGAACTTCAGATCGCCGCAGAAACCGATCGTGAAGTCATCCAGCTGCCCCTTCTCCCGGTGGATCGTAAGCAGGTCCGTGAGGGTCTGCGTGGGGTGGTTGTGTCCGCCATCACCGGCATTGATGATGGGCACCTCACTGTATTGCGCGGCAGCGAAAGGGGCGCCCTCCTTGGGGTGGCGCATGGCGATGATGTCGGCGTAGCAGCTGACGGTGTGGATCGTATCACCGACGGTCTCGCCCTTGGCTGTGGAGCTGGAGCTGGCTTCGGAAAAGCCTAAGGTGCTGCCGCCTAAAGCCAGCATAGCAGATTCGAAGGAGAGGCGAGTACGGGTGGAGGGCTCGAAGAAGAGCGTGGCGAGCTGTTTGTGGGCACAGGCATCCTGATATTTGGCAGGATGGGCGATGATGTCCTCCGCAGTGGCGATCAGTTCGTCGATCTCCGCCACGGAGAGATCTGTGATATCGATGAGATTTCTGGGCATGGTAGACTCCTTTCAAAGGGGGATTGGAGGGATGGCCGCCGGAGCGGGATCTATGTGTCGGGGTCCCCGGCGCACGACGTGCGGAGGGGAAAGGAGAAAAGGATGGAGCGGGCGGAGTTTTCGGCGGTAGTCGGAAGCGCAGCGGAGCGGAATTTATTTCGACGTGATCCAGCTCTCGTCAGAGGGATCCGCACGGAACTTCTGGAGGCGGGCGATATCCTCCGGACGGATCTTGCCCTCGTCCGCAGCCACTTGGCATACTGCGTCGAAGTTGGAAAGGCTGAAGTTGGTGACATGCGCAGCTGCCAGCCGG
This sequence comes from uncultured Oscillospiraceae bacterium, assembly GCA_944387055.1. Lineage (GTDB taxonomy): Bacteria > Bacillota > Clostridia > Oscillospirales > Oscillospiraceae > Oscillibacter. The sequence continues at coordinate 14,363 of CALXDL010000014.1, read as the reverse complement.
TCCAAGCCCTTCTGGAGACCATAGGTAAAGATGGACGCGACGCCCAGTACTTCGGCGCCAGCCTCCCGCAGGGCTTCCACCACCTCGATACAGCTTCCCGCCGTAGAGATCAGGTCCTCCACTACCACGACTTTCTGGCCGGCTTCCAGCTTGCCCTCGATGCGGTTCTGGCGGCCGTGGTCTTTGTTGCCAGAGCGGACATAGCCCATGGGCAGACCCATGAGATGTCCCACGATAGCGGCATGGGCGATGCCGGCAGTGGAGGTTCCCATCAGGACCTCCACAGTGGGGTAGTGCTTGCAGATGAGGTCCACCAGACCCTCCTCCACATGGGTACGGACGGCGGGAGTGGTGAGAGTCAGGCGATTGTCGCAGTAGATGGGGCTCTTGATGCCGCTGGCCCAGGTGAAGGGCTCGTCAGGACGAAGGAAGACCGCTCCGATGGAGAGCAGGTCATGGGCGATGGTCTGTTCCAGGTTCATATGAAGATCCTCCTGTGATCCATGATTTATCGGAAGGGATGTGTTCGCCGTTATTTCCGCACGATGAGAAAAGCGCTCACAGCTACGGTGGCGGACAGATATAAGATGGCGCTCTCCACAGTTCCAAGGGGAAGCTGCAGTGTAAAAAAGACGCCGAAAGCGAGGACTAAGACAAAAAGGAACGCGGCGAGACAGAGGTCCGTCCAGCGGCTCTTATGATCGTTCATCGGGATACCTCCGCCCGGTCGTCATCCCAGGAAATCCGTCACTGCCCGCTGGTAGGCCGCCACTGGGTCCTCTGCCTGGGTGATGGGACGGCCCACCACGATGAGATCGCATCCGGACTTGCCTGCCTTTTCGGGAGTCATCATGCGCTTTTGGTCACCGGCGGCAGAGTCCGCGAAACGGATGCCGGGGGTGACGGTGACGAAGTCCGCGCCGCACCGCTCCTTTACCAGGGCCGCTTCCAGCGGGGAACACACCACGCCGTCCAATCCGGAGTCTGCGGCGTTCTTGGCATAGGATAGGACCGTTTCCGCCATGGGAACATCGATCAGCAGCTCGTTTTTGAGGGCCTTGGCGTCAGTGGAGGTCAACTGGGTGACGGCGATGAGCAGAGGGCGGGTCCCATCCGACCGGGTCAGCCCCTCCAGCGCGGCGCGCATCATCTCCCCAGCGCCGGCGGCGTGGAGGTTCACCATATCCACGTCCAGGCGGCTGAGGACCGCCATGGCCCGCTTGACTGTGTTGGGGATGTCATGGAGCTTGAGGTCTAGGAAGATCTTGTGGCCCCGGGCCTTGATGTCCCGGACGATCTGCGGCCCCTCGGCATAAAACAGCTCCATACCGATCTTCACGAAGGGCTTGCTCCCAGCGGGGAACTGATCGAGGAAGGAGAGGGTCTCCTCCCGTGTGGGGAAATCCAGAGCGACGATGACGTCTTTAATCATGGTGCGCGCCTCCAGTCAATTCAGAGATTTTGGAAACGCCCAGCTGTGCACAGACAGCGGGCAGTCCTTCGATGATGGTCTTGCAGGCATAGGGGTCTCGCAGGTTGGCCGCACCGATCTCCACGGCGGACGCACCGGCGAGCATCATCTCGCATACGTCCCTGGCGGAGCTGACGCCGCCGCAGCCGATGATAGGCAATCTCACCGCTTCGTATACGTCCCACACCATCCGCACCGCCACGGGGAACACGGCGGGGCCGGAGAGGCCGCCGGTGCGGTTGGCCAGGAGAGGCCGGCGAGTCTTGAGGTCGATGCGCATGCCCAGGAGAGTGTTGATGAGGCAGATGCCATCGGCCCCGGCGTCGGCGCAGGCTCTGGCGATGTCCGCGATATCCGTCACATTGGGGGAGAGCTTCATGAAGACCGGCTTCTTGGTAGCGGCCTTCACGGCTCGCGTCACTGCCGCAGCACTCTTGGGGTCGGAGCCGAAATTCTGTCCGCCCGCGTGGACATTGGGGCAGGAGATGTTCACCTCCAGGATGGCCACCTGGGGGCAGCCCTCCAGCTTACGGCAGTTGTCAGCGTATTCTTCCAGGGAGAAACCGCCGATGTTGGCGATCACAGGACCTTGGAAGAGCTGGGCGATATGAGGGACCTCCTCCGCCACTACGGCGTCGATGCCCGGATTCTGGAGGCCCACGGCATTGAGCATCCCCCCCTCCGTCTCAGCGATACGGGGCTGGGGGTTCCCGAGGCGCGGCTCACCGGTGGTGCCCTTCCAGGAAAAGCTCCCCAGGATATTGAGATCATAGAGCTCCGCATACTCCCGGCCGTAGCCGAAGGTGCCGGAAGCGGGGATCACAGGGTTCTTTAGGGAGACGCCTGCCAGAGAGACAGAGAGGTCTACCATACGATCTCCTCCTTGAACAGGATGGGACCGTCCTTGCACACCCGTTTGGTGCCGTGGACGGTGGGGACGGAACAGCCCACGCAGGCGCCGAAGCCGCAGCCCATGCGGGCCTCGAAGCTGAACTGGCCGCTGATGAACTGGGGAAGGGCATGGATGGCCTTGAGCATCGCAGTGGGTCCGCAGCAGAAGACGTAGTCGCACTCCGGCACGTTGCGGGCGATGTCTGTCACGAAGCCGCGGGTGCCAAGAGACCCGTCCTCTGTCGCCACCAGCAAGCGGCAGCCGAGGGCAGCGAATTCCTGGAGATAGAAAGCGTCTGCCTGGGAGCGGAACCCCAGCCCCACAGTGGGCGTGCAGCCGGCATCCAGCATCCGCAGGGCCAGGCCGTAGAGGGGCGCGATGCCGATGCCGCCGCCCAACAGGATGGGCCGCTGGCCTGCCTGGGTCAGGTCGAAGCCGTTGCCCAGTCCGCTGAGCACGTCCAGCTCCGTACCGGGGACACAGCGCACCAGTTGCCGCGTGCCGTCGCCCACCACTTTCACCAGCAGCATCAGCGCGCCCTCTTCCGTCCAGTTACACACAGAGATGGGGCGGCGCAGGAATCTGCCGGGCAACTCGATGTTGACGAATTGTCCCGGCGCGGTGATGGCAGAGGTATCGCCAGAGAGGACCAGCTCGTACGTGTCACTGGTCAGCTGCCGGGCGTGCTCCATGGTGAAGAGCGATCGTTTCACAGGGTGTCCTCCTCTCTGAGATCCGCATAGACCAGCTCACCGCCGCACACCGTCAGCGCCACAGCGGCGCTGACGCCCCAGCCGTCGAACGGCGTAGCGCGGCCGAGGGAACGGAAGCGGGCGCTGTCGATGATACCGGGACGATCCAAGTCCAGGACCGTCAGGTCTGCGGGAGCCCCCACCGTGATGGATCCGCCGGGCAGACCGAAGATGCGCCGGGGCCGCACAGACATGGCTTCCACCAGCGTGGCCAAGGGGACGATGCCCGGCTCTACCAGCTGGGTGTAGAGCACCGGGAACGCGCATTCCAGCCCGACGATGCCGTTGAGGCTGTGGGCCAGACCACCAGACTTCTCCTGCGCGCTGTGGGGCGCGTGGTCTGTGGCGATGCAGTCGATGGTCCCGTCCAGCAGGCCTTCCAAGAGGGCGTCCCGGTCGGCGGCCGAGCGGATGGGGGGATTCATGCGGAAGCGCCCCTCATCCTGGAGCTCTTCGTCGCACAAGATCAGATAATGGGGGCCGGTCTCGCAGGTGACCGGCAGGCCCTCTGCCTTGGCAGCACGGATCAGAGCCACGGATTCCTTGGTGGAGACGTGGCACACGTGATAGCGGCACCCGGTCTCCCGGACGAGCCGGATGTCCCGTCCTACTTGGCGCCACTCGCTTTCAGAGGCATTGCCGGTGAGGCCGTGCGCGCGGGCGTAAGCGCCGTCATGGACGCACCAGCCCTTGGCCAGCAGGGACTCGTCCTCGCAGTGGGCGACAATGGGCTTGTCCAGCGACTTGGCCAGCACCATGGCGGCACGCATGCGCGCTTCGTCCTGGACGCCACGGCCGTCGTCGGAGAAGCCGGCCACTTCCGCAGCGAGCCCCTCCAGATCTGCCAGCGCACCGCCCTGCTCGCCCTGGGTGATAGCACCGTACGGATATACATGGACTTTGGCGTCCCGCCGGATGAGATCCAGCTGCGTGCGCAGATGCTCCCGCGTGTCCGGGACCGGATCCAGGTTTGGCATGGCACATACCGCCGTATATCCGCCGGCAGCTGCCGCCCGAGTCCCGGAGGCGATGGTCTCCTTATAAGAAAAGCCAGGCTGTCGAAGATGGACATGGACATCGACGAAACCTGGCACCAACAGCATATCATGCAATTCAACGACGGAAACACCTTCCCGGGGAAGCGTGGGGGAAATGGAAACAATACGGCCCTGCTCTTCCAGCACATCCAGCTTATGGAAAGCGCCATCCTGGTAGACAGCCCCGCCGCTCAACAAAAGACCCATGCTCGCGCTCCTTCCTATGCGTTTTCATTCGACATATTATATTAACGGAAAGGCCTCGCCTTGTCAACGGATTTTCTGCCCTGCCTGTCCCAAAATTTCACGGCGGAGACCGCGCGTCCTGTGGCGCGCGGAGCTCTGCCGGGTCTCAGGGGTCGGGGTAATGGGGCCGCTGGCTCAGATACTGTTCATATCGCTGTGAGATCTCCGGCCAGTCGATCAGCCGCCACCAGGCATCAAAGTAATCTCCACGGCGGTCTTGGTACTGGAGATAGTATGCGTGCTCCCATACGTCACAGCCCAGCAGAGGCTGCAGAGGCAGGGGGGTGTCCTGATTGGGCGTACGGCACACAGCGAGCCGGCCGTCGCAGTCTTCCGTCAGCCAGGCCCAGCCGGAACCGAATTGCGCCAAGGCCGCGCTGCGCATGGCTGCTTTCAGCTCCGGCGTGCCGCCGAAGTCTCGCTGGATGGCCGCCCGCAGTGCCACGCCCGGTGAGGTGACGGGCAGGGGATGTAAAGTGCGGAAATAGAGGTCATGATTGTAGACACCTCCGGCGTTGTTCCGCACGTCCTGCCGGATGGCACAGGGGAGCGATGGCCAGTCTGTACACAGCTGCTCCAGAGACCAGCTCTGGTAGGCAGGCGCCTGAGCCAGGATCCGATCGAGCCGGTCCACATAGGCGGCGAAGTGCTTGTCGTGGTGGAAATGGATGAGACGTCCGTCCAATTCAGGCTCCAGCGCATCATAGGCATAGGGGAGGGGCGGCAAAGTGAATGGATAGTGAGATTCCATGGGAAACATCCTTTCTGATCTGATCTGAGGTCCCTTCCTCCAGTATATGCGGGCCGCCAGTCCGGTATCCGGCAAAACGGAACGGGCGAGTCCCTAGACATCGTCTAAAAAGGACGGCACGCTGTGTAGCGCGCCGTCCTTTTCGGCTCACGGCTTTTGGCCGCACCGTCCTCTGGGTCTAAAAAGCTCTGGCGAAGTGGATCCGCCCTACACCGAGGCCTTGCCTGCGGTGATGCGTACGGCACGAGGACCCACCGGCCAAGAGGCCAGTCGGGCGGCCCTCCTGTGACGCGGTTTGAAGCTGGAACGATCGAGCCTGACCGCCCCTCCCATGCGAGGGCACTCCTGGACCGGCCGCCTCATGGTCCAGAGCAGGACCGCGTCAATGACTGCAGCTGTGGTCACCGCCGCAGCCGTGGTCTCCGCAGCTGTGGCCTTCGCCATGGTGATGGTCACAGGTGGCCGCGTCAGCGGAGACCAGCGTGCCCGCCAGCAATTCTGCCACCCGCTGATCTGCGTCGCCGCTGCAGCCGGCATAGAGTCGGATCCCCGCCTCGGCCAATGCCATCTGAGCACCTCCCCCGATACCGCCGCAGATCAGGCAGTCCACCTGATGAGACGTCAGGAGACCCGCTAGGGCTCCGTGACCGCTGCCATTGGTGTCCACTACCTGGGAGGAGACGACCGCACCGTCCTCCACGTCATAGAGCTTGAATCGCGCCGTGTGGCCAAAGTGCTGGAAGACCTGCCCATTTTCATAAGTGACTGCGATTTTCATGAAGATGCTTCCTTTCCATGTCGGGAGGGACACCGGCCACAGAGCCTGCCACAGCCCTGACGGCCCTCCTGGGGACAAAGAGAATAACTGCCGCCGCCGATCTGGAGTGGCCGGCCCTCCACCAGGAAGACCGACAGTTTACGCCGGGCCTGGGCATAGATCCGTTGGACCGTCGTACGGGCCACTCCCATCTGGGCGGCGGCGGCCTCCTGGTCGAGTCCCAGGTAGTCCACCAGCCGCACCGCCTCATACTCCTCCACCGCCAGTGCTATGGCTTCACCGTCAGCGGGGCGCTCCGGAGAGAACCGGCAGTGGGCAGGCATCTGGCATACCCGGCGGCATTTGGCGCTGCGTGGCATAGAGGTCCCTCCTTTGTTTTGAACATATGTCTATTATATATCGTTTTGGATATATGTCAAGAATATTTTGCAAAGCAATCGAGCAGGGCATTGACAGGCCCCAGGCCTGCTGCCTATGATAAGATAGGCCTCATCTCCTATGACAGCACAGGGAGAGGTGGCTGGCACATCCAGGATGGCGGTAGCCCACCAGGATAGGCCCGGGAGCTGCCGATGGAACGAGGAGCGGAAAGAGGGGGAGGAACGCATGGAACAGCGGGAGCAGAGCGTGCAGCAGTGGTTCGATATGTGGTGCACGAAGCGGGATACGGGTCTCCGGGACCTGTTTGATCAGGATGCGGTGTACATCGAGAGCTGGGGGCCGGAATATCACGGTGCGGACAAGATCGCCTGGTGGTTCACGGAGTGGAACCGCCGGGGGACAGTGGAACGCTGGGAGATCCGCCAGTTCTTCCACAGGGGGGATCAGACCGTGGTGGAGTGGACCTTCGCCGACCGCATGGACGACGGCCGCCGGGAGGTGTTCGAAGGCATGTCCCTGATCCGCTGGACAGCGGAGGGGAAGATCGCCCGCCTCCAGGAGTTTGGCTGCAACTTGGGGCGCTACGACCCCTATCGGGACGGTCCGGAGCCGAAGTTCCTGGGAGGACAGGCGGCGTGGTTTTGAGAAAGTCCCGAGAAACGCAGGAAACAGCGCCCATCCTTTTCGGGATGGGCGCTGCTTTTTGAATTGAGCAGGGGCTTACTTCTGCAACGTCTCCACCCACTGGCCATACTTGGCGAGATTGGCAGAGCAGGCGGCAGCATCCGCACCCTGGGTCAGGATATAGACTTTGATCTTGGGCTCCGTGCCGGAGGGACGTACCAGGATGGAGGTACCGTCTGCCAGCTCGAAGCGCAGCACATTGGAGCCGGAGAGCTCCATGGTGCTCTTTTCGCCGGTGGCGCAGTCCACCACCGACCCGTCGGTGTAGTCCTTCCGGGTAACGACCTTCACGCCGGAGATCTCCGTCGGGGGCGTTTCCCGGAGGCGCTTCATCAGCTCCGCCATGTCCTTCAGGCCGTCCAGGCCGGGCATCACCAGGTTGTGGGTCTTCTCGGCGTAGTGACCGTACTTCTCATACAGCCCCTCCAGGGCGTCGAAGAGCGTCATGCCCTGGGCGGCATACCAGGCGGCCATCTCGGTCAGCAGCATGGAGGCGGTGACGGCGTCTTTGTCCCGGACGTAGTCTCCCAGCATATAGCCGTAGCTCTCCTCATAGGAGAAGATGACCTTGCCCTCACCGGCGGCCTCCAGCGCATTCTTCTTCTCCGCCATGAACTTGAAGCCGGTGAACGTGTCATAGCAGGTGACGCCGTTGGCTTCGGCGACCCTCCGAGCCATCTCTGTGGTGACGATGGTCTTGAGGGCCACAGGTCTTTCCGGCATCTTGCCGGAGCGGCGCATGGCGCCGATCAGATAGTCCAGCAGCAGCACGCCGGTCTGGTTGCCGGTGACAGGGCGGTACGCACCGCTGTGGTCCCGGATCATGATGCCGACCCGATCGCTGTCCGGGTCGGTACCCAGGATGAAGTCCACATCGTTCTGCCGGGCCAGGTCGATGGCAAGATAGAAACCCTCCGGGTTCTCCGGGTTAGGGGAGACCACGGTGGGGAAGTCGCCGTCGATCACCATCTGTTTGGGCTCGCAGAGCAGGTGCTTGATGCCCAGGGCCCGCAGAGCCTCCGGCACCAGCTTGTACCCGCAGCCGTGGAAGGGCGTGTACACCAGCTTGAAGGTGTCCGCCACCTTGGCCACAGTCTCTTTGTCGAGGATCTGCGCAGTGACGTTGGCCATGAACCTCCGGTCCGTCTCATCCCCCAAGACCTCGATGAGCCCGGCCTTGACTGCCTCGTCATAGTCCATCTTCTTCACACCATCGAACACGTCGATCTTCTCCAAAGCAGCGGCGATGGCATCGGCGTGGTGGGGGGGCAGCTGAGCGCCGTCTTCCCAATAGACCTTGTAGCCATTATACTCCTTGGGATTGTGGCTGGCAGTGACGTTGATGCCCGCCTGGCAGTGATACTCGCGCACGGCGAAGCTCAGCTCCGGTGTGGGACGGAGAGACTCGAAGATGCGCACGTGGATGCCGTTGGCGGCGCAGACTTCCGCCGCGGCCCGAGCGAACTCCATGGAGTGGTTCCGGCAGTCCATGCAGATGGCCACGCCCCGCTGTTTGCCCGTTTCACCTTCCGCGCAGATGACCTGGGCGAAGCCTTGGGTGGCCCAGCGGATCACATGGATGTTCATGTTGTGCAGGCCCACGGCCATGATGCCCCGGAGGCCGGCAGTGCCGAATTCCAGCGGACCGTAGAAGCGGGCTTCGATCTCCTTGGGGTCATTGGCGATGGCCCCCAGCTCCGCCCGCTCGTCCGCGGACAGAGCAGGGCTGTCCAGCCATTTCCGATATTCTTTCATGAAATCCATAAGAGCGTTCCTCCTTATTCATTCCGCGCCGTCTTCCGGCGTCACGTCCGCTTGCAGCAAAGCCCGGGCTTCATCCAGCCGGGAGGCAGGTACCCAGAGCTCCACCCCTTGAGAGGCGAAGCCGCCCAGGACCTTGCCGAGAGAGCCGTTCTTGAACGCGGGGATCCCGCAGCTCTCTAATAAAGAGAGCGTGATATCGGCCATACTGTCCAGCTCCCACTGGATGTCCAGCTTCGCAGCCTGCTCAGGCTGGCCATCTGGCCCTTTGGGCCACTTCTCCAGAAGGTCTCGATCTGCCCGGGCCCAGACAGGTCCCGTCCGCTCGTCCATCTTATCAGCCTCCTCGCTCGAAACACGTCATTTATGGTACTTGCTCCCGGCACCGATCTGGTACGCCCGGTAGATCTGCTCCAGCAGCATCACCCGGGCCAGATGATGGGGGAACGTCATAGGGGACATAGAGAGTCTTTCCGCTGCCTGGACTTTGATGGAAGGGTGCAGGCCGAAAGAACCGCCGATCAAAAACACCAGATGGCTGATCCCTTGAGCGGCCCAGTCAGTCATCTGGCGGGACAGCTCCTCACTGGAGCGCATCTGCCCCTCTACACACAGGGCGATGAGGAGCGCCGGCGCAGGGAGCTTGCTGCGGATAGCTGCGGCCTCTTTGGCAAGCGCGGCATCGATCTGAGCGGGAGAGGGAGCCTCGGGCAGCCGCTCCTCGGGAAGTTCCAGGAGCTCCAGCTTACAGAAGCGGCCCAGGCGTTTGCTGTATTCCGCCGCTGCGTCCATATAAAAGCGCTCCTTCAGCTTCCCTACACAGAGGATCGTCACTTTTTGCATGCGGACCTCCTGCCAGTGACCCTATGGGGCGGGCCCGGACAGTCTCTAGGTGCCACGGACAGCACCGGCGCGAGGCCAGCGGCAGAGAGCGCCAGAGCGACGGTGCGATAGGCCATGGCGGGCGTGTTGTTCTCTCTGCTCAGATGGGCCAATATGATCTCCGAGGCGCCGGCCTCCGCCAGGGTCACAGCGAAGCGGGCGGCATCCTCATTGCAGAGGTGGCCTTCGGCCCCCAGGATGCGCCGTTTGAGAGAGTAGGGATACGGGCCGCTGCACAAAGTCTCCACATCGTGGTTGGCCTCCAGCACTGCCAGGTCCACACCAGGCAGGAGGTCGGCCGCCTCTTCGGTGACATAGCCGGAATCCGTCAGGATGCCAAGGCTGCCGCCGGCAGTGTCGATCCGATAGCCGCAGGCGCCTGGAGCGTCGTGCGAGAGAGGGAAGGGGGTGACCATACAACTGCCGATCGCAGTCGGAGCACACAGCTCCAGATCGTGGGTCCGCGCTTCGATCCCGGCGTAGCGCCGGCGGAGCTCGCGGACCGTCCGCTCGCTGGCACAGAGCGGCACGTCACAGCGCTTGAGCAATGTCTGGAGCCCGGCGATATGATCGGCATGCGTGTGAGTGACGAGGACAGCACTCAGGCAGTCCAGACTGAGGCCAAGTCTCGCCAAGGCCGTAGTGATACGGCGGCAGGAGATGCCTGCGTCCACCAGGAGGCGGGTCTCTCCGCACACGCACAGCAGGGCGTTCCCGGAAGAACCGCTGGCGAGGGTATGTAGGGTGATCATCCAAAAACCTCGTTTCCATGGGATCGTAAAAGGCGTCCGCCCGGGAGAACGCCGACTTAGGTCGCCATCCTCCCCAGCGGACGCCTGGTAGATAAAAGGGTCATCCGGCGGCCAGTAGGCGCCGGGACAGCTGTCCAGCAGAGAATGCCGCAGGCCTCGTATCGGGACCGGCTAGCCTTCATCCGATATGCGCTTCCAGCTCTTCGATCTCGCCGGGCACCTCCACGGAACGGATATTGGCACCAAGCCCTCGGAGCTTTTCCACGATATCTTCATAGCCCCGCTCGATGTATTGCACACAGCTGATCTCACTCTCTCCGTGAGCGGCCAGGGCAGCGATGACCAACGCCGCGCCTGCCCGCAGATCGCAGGCCTGGATCGGCGCGCCGGTGAGATGGTCCACGCCCTCTACCACAGCAGTCTTATCATCCACCTGGATGCTGGCGCCCATGCGCTTGAGCTCATCGACGTAACGGTAACGGTTGTTCCAAACGCTCTCCGTCACGAGAGACGTGCCCTCAGCCAGAGAGAGGACGGAGGTGATCTGGGGCTGCATATCCGTTGGGAACCCAGGATAGGGCAGGGTCTTGACGTTGGTCTTCTGGAGCTTGCCGGTCCGGCGGACCAGGAGGGTGTCCTCGTGCTCCTCCACTTCCACGCCCATCTCCACCAGTTTGGCAGTGATGCAGTCCATATGCTTGGGGATGATGTTCTTCACCAAGATCTGTCCGCCGGTGGCGGCCACCGCGGCCATATAGGTGCCTGCCTCGATCTGATCGGGGATGATGGCATAGCTGCCGCCCCGCAGACGGTCTACACCTTGGATCTTGATGGTGTCCGTACCGGCGCCGCGGATGTTGGCGCCCATGGAGTTGAGGAAGTTGGCCAAGTCCACGATATGGGGCTCTTTGGCGGCGTTCTCGATGACTGTATTGCCCTGTGCCATGACCGCGGCCATCATGATGTTCATGGTGGCGCCCACTGACACCACGTCCAGATAGATATTGGCGCCCTTCAGCCGGCCATTTTCTGCGGAGGCATGGATGAAGCCGCCCTCCACCACCACCTTGGCACCCAGAGTGGTGAAACCCTTGACGTGCTGGTCGATGGGGCGGACGCCGAAGTTGCAGCCGCCAGGCATGGCGACCTCAGCCTGACCGAAACGGCCAAGCAACGCGCCGATCAGGTAATAAGAGGCCCGGATCTTCCGAGCCAGCTCGTAGGAGGTCCGTGTGGAACGGATCCGGCTGGAATCGATCTCTACTGTGTGGCGGTCGATGGTGCGGATACTGGCACCGAGCTGTTCTAAGATACGGAGGCAGAGCGTCACATCAGAGATCTGCGGGACGTTCTCGATGCGGCACGTCCCATCTACCATCAATGCGGCGGGGATGATGGCAACGGCAGCGTTCTTGGCGCCGCTGATCTCCACTTCGCCAAACAGGGGCCTTCCCCCCTGAACGATATACTTCGTCAAACTGAAACCCTCACTTCAAAGGAGCATTTTCTTTCGTGGCGGCACCTGACTTTCCCGTCTGGGACCAGTTTACCCGGCCTGCGCCGCTTCATACCCGGAAGCAGCGGTGATCTGGGAAATATCTTTTCGAAAAGGATCCCGCGCATCGATACTATATCATACTCAAAAAGGAAATGCAAACCATTCCTGAGCGCGCAGACATAAAACGGAGAGGGAGGAATAAGCCATCATCCATGGGTCACAGCGCCGGTGATGCAGTCGACATGATATGTGACGGTATCCGTAGAGATACGCCAACTGGGTGTCAGCGTCATGGGGACAGCAGTGGAGCTCTGCAGCTCATAGCAAAGATCCACAGCGAGCACAGAGCGCACGACAGCTCCCGTCTCCCGGCGGGCAGACAAGAACGCGTTGAGGGCAGCTGCGGCAGAGAGCGGCTGGCTGCTGGGACTCACCGGTTGAACGGTCTCCGGAAGGTGCGTGCCCGTGACAGTCACCAGCGTGCCTGCGTCGAAAGAAAAGGTGACCGTGGCATTGATTACGGGAAAGCCGTCGAAATACTGGACGGCGGCAGCGCTGCCGCTGCCATCCTCCAAAGAGAACGTCAGATCCTGATAGCCGAACTGCCTGCAAAAATCTGCACAGAACGCCTCTGGGTCCTCCACGGGGAGATATCCGGCCGATATCTCGAAACTGCCGTCAGCCTGGAACACAGCGGCCCCATCGCTCCCATCATAGGTCTGCACACCTCCGGACAGTTCAGAACGGGAGAGACCGTTCCCCAGGAAATAGGAGGCGAGCTCCCGTTCTTGTGCATCGTCCCGTGTCAGCGTCAGGCTGGCCGGAGGAGACTGTGAGGGGATGATGTCCGGATCCAACGAAACGCCATCGGCGGCGAACAGCGCGACCAACTGCTCGGTCACCTGCTGCTGGGCGCTGTGTTCCGCAGATATCCAGTTCCACAGGGAGAGCAGCAGACATCCGTTGAGCAGCACCAAGATCGATATGATGATATTTTTCAGGCGGTATCCTTCCAAGGGGCACCGTTCCTTTCCGAGACATTCCCAGGATAGAGGATCAGTCCAGCAGCCAAACAGCGCTGACAGATGCGGCCCCGCTGTCGGCATAACCGATAGAGAGCTCCCGGCCCGGGTCGAGGGCGGCGATGGCCAGGGCCTGCCGCAGAGGCAGCAAAAGAGAGGTGTCTGCGGAAGCCGTATATTGCCGCAGGGTCAGCATCATCGAGGAGACGGCGGTACCTGTCAGGATGACCTCTGCAGCATAATTGCTGGAGAGACGGATCGGGACGCCGCCTATCTGCAGGCCGTATCGGATGATAAAGGTGTTCCCGGTCTGCTGTACGCTCTCCAGATAAAAGGAGGCATCGCCGATCATGCCGCTGGACAGTTGGGACACGAGACCCGTACAGCCCACGGCGGCTTCGATGATGGTGGGGACTTCGCCGGAGGCGGCGATCGTCAGGGCCGGGTCGCCGCCGCTCTGATAGAAGACCGTACCGTCCGTGCGGATCCGCAGCGTCCGGTCCCCGTCAGAGATGACCTCTGTACCGCTGGACTCCGTGTAGCGGAACTTGGTGCTGGGATTGAACCCCATAGAGGCCAAGAGACTGGAGGAGTCTGTCAAAGCAGAGACAGCAGTGAGCGTCTGGAAATTGGGCAGATCTCCCTCCAAGAACAGGGAGCAGGCCTCCACGGCGTCCCGGTCCTCCCACTGGTCTGCCCGGTCGAAAGCGAAGAAGGCATTGCCCAATTCGTAGGTGCTCACGGCTTGCTCCAACTGAGCGGCGGAGAGGCCTACGTCACACTGTGCGAAGGAAGCACCGCCATCCCAGAGATATAGGCGCACGCCCTGATCCTCTCCGACAGAGAGGACCAGACGGCGGAAGGCAGTGTCGTCCTCCAATTCCGCGCCCACCAGATCCGCCAGGATGGACAGGGGGAGCGGAGAGAGGAAATCATAGTAGATCGAGGGACGGCTCAGAGCTGCGAGGAACTGCGTGCCATCGGAGACCGTGCGCTGCTGGGCCGTTCCCAGCGCAGATGCCAGGAGCATGCCCGGCGAACTGCTCCCGGAGGAGAAGGCGTCATCTGTGGTAGAAAGAGAGATGTCGCCATACCGGCCGTAAGCACCGGAGACGGCCACGCGCACTGGTGCGGCAAGGGCCCGGAGATCTGTGACCGCGCTGTCAGCGGCAGACGTGGAGGAGGCACCCAGCCGGTCCAGGTATCCATCCTGACCATCTGGACGGGCGACCAGCTGCGTCTGCAGGAACAAGGCCACCGCAGAGAGGGAGAGCAGGACGATGGAGATGTTTTGGATGAGATCGCGGCGCCTGTGCCGGACTGTGCCCATGGGGATGACCTCCTTTGCAGTGGGGCCTTGATATGGCGGACGGGCTTTCACGCGCCTGGCCCGCCGATGGGGAGCTCTAGCCGTACGGTCGTGCCAGGCCCCTCGTGAGGCGCCAGAGCGATCGTG
>CALXDL010000013.1 GCA_944387055.1 uncultured Oscillospiraceae bacterium | reverse complement strand
GCGCGATCTTGGCCTGCTCTTTTTCGTACTGCTTCATCCGCTCCTGGTAGCGGCGCTCCTTCTCCACGGCGTAGAAGCTGTAGTTCCCGCTGTAGAACTCCGCCTTTCCGTCCTGGACCTCGATGACCCGGGTGACGGTCCGGTCCAGGAAGTACCGGTCGTGGGAGATGGTGACCACCGTGCCCCGAAAGGACCGGATGTACTCCTCCAGCCACTCGGTGGCGTGGAGGTCCAGGTGATTGGTGGGCTCGTCCAGCAGCAGGATGTCCGTGTCCTCCAGGATCAGCCGGCCCAGGTTCACCCGGGTCTTCTCGCCGCCGGAGAGGCTGTCGAACAGCTGGCCGCGCTGGCTGGCAGAGATGGAGAGGCCGTTGGCCACTTTGTTCACGGCCACGTCGGTGTCATATCCGCCAAAGGTCTCGAACCGCTCGCTGAGCGCGCCATAGCGCTTGAGCAGCGCATCGTCGCTCTCTCCCGCCGCCATCCGCGCCTCCAGCGTCCGCATCTCGCCAGCCAGGCTCTCCAGCCGGGAGAACGCCGTGCGCAGCACGTCTTCCACAGTATAGCCTGCCGGATAGACGGGGATCTGGGAGATGAGTCCCACCCTCCGGCCAGACGCCAGGACCACGCGGCCTTCGTCATAGTCCAGTTCCCCCGTCAATATCTTGAAGAGCGTGGTCTTGCCAGCGCCGTTCCTGCCCAGCAGGCCCACCCGCTCGCCCTGGTCGATCTGGAAAGTGAGGCCGTCCAGCACGTTCTTCCCCACCTCGAAGGACTTGACCAGCCCTTCCACTTGGATCTCGATCATGTCTCGTACGCGCTGCGCAACTGCTCCACGATCCAACCGAAATGCATCGCGTGGGACGCTTTCACCAGCATGGCAGTGCCAGGGTCCAGCTGTCCAATCAGCGTCCGCAGCGCCTCCTCCTTGGTCTCGAAATGCAGCGCCGTCCCACCGCTCTGGGAAGCGCCGTCCGCCACCTTCACGGCCTTCTCACCGATGGCCACTATGAGATCGATACCCAGCATGGCCGCCAGCGCGCCCATGTTGTAGTGGGCCTGCGCGGCCAGCGCGCCCAGCTCGCCCATATCGCCCAGGACAGCCACTTTCCGCTCGCACTCTGTCTTGGCCAAGATCTCCAGGGCCGCAGTGACAGACTGCGGGCTGGCGTTATAGCAGTCGTCCAGGATCACCCGCTCGTCAGGGAGGCGGATCACCCGCATCCGGGACCCGGACGGCTCATACTGTGCCACGCCGCGGACGATCTCCTCCCGGCTGAGGCCCAACAGCTCGCCCACGGCCACGGCCATGGAGGCGGAATAGACCATGTGCTCTCCCGGCGCGGGGATGGTGAGATGATAGGTGTCCCGCTCCGTGACCACCGTACAGGAGATCCCCTCCACGCCGTGGTCTGCGATCTCCGTCACCCGTGCGCCGCAGTGGGCCGACTGCCCACATCGGATGGTCCGGAACGGCGGATCGACCGTATCCAGCAGGGGATCGTCCCCGTTGAGGATCACCACCCCCCCTTCCCGCAGGTTCTCGAATATCTCGCATTTGGCCTCCAGGATGCCCTGGCGGCTCCCCAAGTGCTCGATGTGTGCGTCCCCGATGTTGGAGATGACGGCGATGTCCGGCCGCACCATCTCTCCCAGGTACCGGATCTCGCCAAAATGGTTCATGCCTGTCTCGATGACAGCCACCTGGTGTTCCGGTCCCAGGCCCAGCAGCGTCAGCGGCGTGCCGATGTCGTTATTGTAGTTCTCCGGCGTCTTGAGCACCCGGAGCTTCGCCCCCAGTGCGGCAGCGAGCATCTCCTTCGTGGTGGTCTTCCCCACGCTGCCGGTGATCTGGATGAAGGGGATAGAGAACTTGTCCCGATAGGCAGAGGCCAGCGCCCGCAGCGCCAGACGGGTGTCCTCCACCTGGATATAGAACTTGTCAGGCTGCAGCACAGCTGGCAGGCGCGCGCACAGGCAGCCCGCCGCCCCGGCAGAAAGCGCTGCATCGATGAAATCATGCCCGTCGAACTTCTCGCCCCGCCAGGGGACGAACAAGCAGCCAGGCGTCAGTTTGCGGCTGTCCGTGCAGACCGCACACACGGGAGCCGCCCCTTGGCTGGGAGCTTGCAGGACGCCGCCGGTGGCGGCAGCGATCTCTTGGATGGTCATGGGCTGCATAACTGAAACCTCCTGCGCCCGCAGGCGCTCCTATTCTCTCTGACCGGCGGCTCGCGCTTCACCCACGCCGGTCGACGGCCAACGACAGCCGGACGATCTCCGCGCAAAGTTCCTCATAGCTCATGCCGACAGCTGCGGCCTCTTTGGGGACGAAGCTGGTAGGCGTCATGCCCGGCAGAGAATTGACCTCCAGGCACCAAAGCGTCCCCTCCCCATCCAAGATCATGTCTGTCCGGGAGTAGACCTCCAGGCCCAGACAGCGGTGGGCCCGGAGCGCCATCTCTCCAGCGGCCTCCATCACCTCTGGCGGCACCTGGGCCGGACAGGTCTCCAGGGCGCCGCCGGCCTGATATTTGGCCGCGTAATCGAAGTCGGCGCCAGCGGGGACCGTCTCCACCGCAGGCAGCCACCGTTCTCCCAGGACGGCCACGGTCAGTTCCCGGCCATAGATACGCTCCTCCACCAGCACTTTCCCGCCGTACCGCAGCACTTCGGCCAGCGCAGCCTTGAGCGCGGTCCGATCCTCTGGCAAGTAGACGCCCAGAGACGATCCGCCGCCGGTGGTCTTGACCACGCAGGGCATAGGCAGTTCTGCCGCCAGGCGCTCTACGTCCTCCGGACCATACTCCAGCAGCTGCCACTTGGGCGTGCGGATGCCGCCGGCATCCATGAGACGCTTGGCCATGGCCTTGTCCATGGCCAAAGCGGAGGCCAGATGGCCCGCTCCGGTGTAAGGCACGCCCATGAGGTCCAGCGCCGCCTGGATGCGGCCGTCTTCCCCATCCTGTCCATGGAGGCCCAGGAAGACCAGATCTGCCGCCGCGCACGCCTCCAGCACGTGCGGCCCCAGATGGCTCCTCTGGCCGCTCCTCTGGCGGCGCACTGCGTCCAGGTCTGGTGCCTGGGCATGGACGCGCACCTCTCTCATCAAACCGCCCGGCGCGTCGAACAGCGCCTCCATGTCCTCGGGGACCTCCTCCAGGCCCAGGAACATATCCACTAAGACGGCCCGGTGTCCTATCGCACGCAGGGCGCGGCAAATGCCGTTCCCCGACACCAAGGAGACTTCCCGCTCAGTGGAGATGCCCCCCGCCAATACCACGATCTTCATATGTCCACGCCTCTTTCTGCGGAGAGGGCCCTCTCCGCATGGTCATACTGATTCTATTTTAATCTTCCATAGTTTAGCACAACGCCTCCATGAATACAACTCCAAAAAGCGTACCGGTCCTCTGAAAAGTCGATAGCTCCGTATCCGACGAGTGGAAGGATGCACCGTATGGCGGCGTTCCTGCACCGCCACATCTCCTGTACGATGCGGTCCCTTCCGCTGACGGCGCAGATCGGGCGGATCATTGGATCCGCCTCCCGCTGTTTGCCGTCGGCGTCCGCTTCGGCGCAATATCTTGCCCGGTCGGATCTTAAAGACGGACACACCGCTGCAGGCCGCTGAGCAAGCCGTCAGCGAGGACGGTGCCCCGGGACAAGCAGTGACGGCGTTCGTCCACAGACGGCTCACTTGCGTCATGAGAAGCTGTCAGAGGCAGCGAAGAAACGGCAAAAAAGATCACGGGACAGCGGGGACGGAAGCGATCGAGCGATCTTAAGTATGTGCGTGCAAATTTATGATCCAAATTAAGATGTCCCATCGTTCTTTTATCCGGTCCAAAAACAAAAAGCGGGAGACCTTTCTCAGGTCTCCTGCTCAACACGCTGCTGGATGGACAGCGGGGGATATGGCCTTCAATCTATGTCGGTATAAAAAGCGCATCGACCGTGACCTGTAATTCTTTCGCCAGACGGAAAGCCAATGCCAATGTCGGGTCATATTTATTGTTTTCGATCGCGTTGATCGTCTGTCTCGATACACCGCATCTTTTTGCCAGTTCTTCTTGGGACAAGCCCCTCTCTTTTCTCCTCTCCCGGATCATATTTTCCATATCAGCCACCATACTTCCTTTTGTAATACACAAGCAGTACAAAATATATGATGGCTGTCGTACCGAGGTGGACGAATGGGTCCATATGTATCGCTTTTCCTCGGACGATATCTTCCATGATGCCGATCATCATGGAACCGGCTGTAGCGAACAACGTGTAAGTGCTGGCTTTCCATACCACCATCTGCTTTCTTTCATCTCCAGGCCTTATCAAAGAGATGAGCATCGCTATATCCAAAAGGATCAGCACGAGGAAAAAAGCCAAAAATAAGATCATGACCATGTTATCCATATGATTGCTCCTCCTCACATATCTGATGGCCGCAAAAATGTCAAATATTTTTTACATTTTCACTATAATGGAGGGTCGCAAAAATGTCAAGAGTTTTTGACATCACAGTTTGTTTTGTATCGCATGTCAAGTTCGTAAGAGTCGCCATGCGTTCCCATTCGAAAACAGCAAAGTACAGTGCAAAAGGGGGCCATTTTGTCCCCCAGACAGCAAAACCAGCGGTATGCCGTCCTCCCGGAGGCATACCGCCGTTTGTTGTCAGCATCCTATTGCACGTGTCCTCGCCCTTTGCAGAGTATCGCGAGTGCTTCCTCAGATGGCTGGCGAAAGTGCCCGATCCGTCTGGTACCTCAGCCAAGCCAATCGAAAAGGCCAGGCTCCTCTCCGTCCAGCAGGGTCTGGGCCGCGGAGAGCATCTGCGCCGCGTCAGCGCGGGTGACGGTCTCCGCCATCGTGTCGCTGCCGAAGCTGCCTGCCGCCAGGACGCTGACGGACTCCAGGTTCCCTACAGCCTGCGCCGCCCAGGAGGGCGCCGCGTCCCGCTCCGCGTACCAGGCCGTCAGATCCACGTCTTCCACGTCCAAGGCCCGGTCCAGCACCGCGGCCGCTTCATTGAAGGTGATGGGCTCGTCCCCTTGGAAGGCCGCGCCTTCGGCGGTGGATACGCCCTGGATAATCCCGTCGGCCACGCCGGCAGCGGCATAGGCCTTGGCCCAGGTCGGGATAGCCGCGTCATCGCAAAATCCCGTCATGGTGACGGCGGGGACGTCCTTGCCGGTGGTCTCCATGACCATGGCCAAGAACTCGCTGCGGGAGACGGCTTTGTCCGGCTCGAAATAGTACTGTTCACCGATCTTCGCGCCGGTGAAGACGCCGGTCTCTGCCAGGTGCTGGGCGGCTGCCGCCGCAGCGATGCCTTCCGTGTCAGCGTAGGTGACGCCGGATTTGACCTTGTCGATCTGCACCGTCACCGTGGCGGGTGACGAAACGTGTCCTGCACTGTCCGTAGCGGTGTAGGTGAAGCTGTCTGCTCCAGAGGCATCCTCTTCAGGGACATAGGTGAAGTCCGCGCCCTCCACCGTGACGGCCCCCTTCCTGGGTCCCTCCACCACGGTGAAAGTCAGCTCTTCCCCCTCACCGTCGGCAGCCAGGAACTGGGCCTGGTAAGGGATGCCTCGATAGGTGTGGATCTCCAGCTCCTGGGCAACGGGAGCACCTGCCTGGGGCTGCGGGGCCTCCTCCTTCTTCCCGAACAGCGCCGAGGCGCTCACGCTCAGCAGCACCGCTGCCGCCAGTGTCAGGACGCAGATGCGCTTCATATTGTGGATGTTCAATTCGATCGGACCTCCTGTCAAGATTGATACAGGGATAGTGTCCGCCCGATGGTCCACAAATATACGGCCCGGCACGCCGCGAAATACGCCTGGGCCGAAAAAAAGCCCCCGCAGCGCCTCGTCTCCACCAGGGCATCTCCAGGCAGTAAGCGCGGCGGACCGTCACCGTCCGCCGCGCAGCGCTCTTCCTGGCCGCCGCATGTCCGGACAGCGTTTCTTGATGCCAGAGACGATGCCCATGGCCATGAACAGCGTGACGATGGAGGATCCGCCATAGCTGAAGAAGGGCAGTGTGAGGCCGATGACCGGCATGATGAACAGGCACATGCCCACGTTCGTGACGGTCTGGAAGATCAGCATGGCCGCTATCCCCACGCAGACATAAGCGTGGAAAGAGGTCTGCGCCCGCTTGGCCACCAGCAGTACCCGGAGGATGATCGCCGTGAGCAGTGCCAGTACCGCCAGACACCCCACCATCCCCAGTTCCTCGCCGCAGACGGCGAAGATGAAATCCGTCCATTGGGCGGGGATAGAGCCATAGCCGGCCTGGGTCTGGGTCCCGTTCATATACCCCTGGCCGAACAGCCCCCCCGCTCCCATGGCCAGCAGGCTGCGCGACTGCTGCCACCCTGCGCCCAGCGGGTCATAGGAGTGGTCCAGCAGCACCCGGAAGCGGTCGATCACCCGGCTGGGCATCAGGTCCAGCGCCAGGGCCGCCACCATGACGGCCCCTGCCCCTGCGAACAGCAGGACGAACCAGCGCAGGGCGAACCCAGCCGCGAAGGCCATGCACAGGAAGATGAAGAAGAAGGTCAGCGCATTGCCCATATCACTGGAGGCCAGCACATACCATCCCATGAGGACGATGGCATGGCCTGCTGTCGTCACGGCGGAGCGGAAAGAGCGCAAGTCCCGCTTCTCCTCCCGCAGCCACTCCAGCTGCTTGGCCAGCAGCAGCGTGAACGTGATCTTCACCACTTCCGCCGGACCGATGTTGAAGGGGATGCCGGGGATGTCCAGCCAGGCCCGGTTGCCCCCCTGCGACGCTCCCAAAGGCGTGAAGAGCAGCCCGATGAACACCACGTTGAAGACCACCAGCCACTTCCACTTTTTCATCACCGCTTCCAGGTCCACCATGGACAAGACGATATACATGCAAATGCCCAGCACCATGGCCACGCCCTGTACGCCCACATAGCGCACCATCCCCCCGACCCCCATGTAGTGGGTGGCGCTGGCGATGAGCACCATGCCGAACAGCGTGGCGGTGCAGCAAAGTCCCAGCAGGACCAGGTCGGCCTGCTGGATGAAGTCTGCCAGGATGGCTTTGAGTCGGTTCAACATCAGTGGAAACTCTCTTTCTCTCCATTGGGATATCTTGACGCATGGAGTATACCACACTGGAAAAGATGTGTAAACGCCGCAATTTATAGTTCACAGACTGTTCAAACTGTGCTATACTGTTTGCGGCATTTTGGCGCATCCTGTAACGAAAGGCGGTGTTTCCTTGGAGCATCTCTCCCATAGTGAGGCAGAGACCGAAGCGCTGGGCGCCTGTCTGGCGGAGGGGCTCTCCCCCGGGATGGTGGTGGCCTATCAGGGGGGCCTCGGCATGGGCAAGACCGCCTTCACTCGCGGGCTCGCCCGGGGCCTTGGGTACCAGGGGCGGGTCACCAGCCCCACCTTCACCATCGTCAACGAGTATGAAGGCGGCCGTCTGCCCCTCTTCCACTTCGATATGTACCGGCTGGAGACCTCCGATGCCCTGTTCGACATCGGCTGGGAGGACTATCTGGATCGGGGCGGCATATGCGCCGTGGAGTGGAGCGAGCAGGTGGAGGACGCGATGCCCGCCGATACGGTATGGGTCCGGTTCGCCCGGCACCCAGAGCATGCGGATTGGCGTCTCATCACCATCGAAGGAGGACGATCATGAGGATCCTGGCATTGGAGACCTCTGCCAAAGCGGTGTCTGCCGCTGTGACGGAGGACGGGAGGCTCCTCGCCTCCGCTTATCAAGCCACAGGGCTCACCCACAGCCGGACTTTGATGCCCATGGTAGAAGCGATGCTGGCCAACGCGGAGCTGTCTCTCTCCGAGTGTGACGCAGTGGCCGTGGCCCGGGGCCCAGGGTCCTTCACGGGGATCCGTATCGGTGTGGCAGCGGCCAAGGGACTGGCGTTCGGCGCGGACAAGCCTGTGGTGGGCGTCTCCACTTTGGAGGCCATGGCCTGGAACGTGGCTTTCGCAGATGGCCGCGTGGTCTGTGCCATGGACGCCCGGCGCGGCCAGATCTACAACGCCGTGTTCCAGGCGCGCGGCGGGACGCTCTCCCGCCTCTGTCCAGACCGTGCCATCTCCCTGGAGGAGCTTGCAGCGGAACTGGCCGGCAACCAGGAGCCCAGCCTCCTGGTGGGAGACGGCGCGGAGCTCAGCCTGCACTACCTGACAGCGCACGGCATCTCCTGCCGCTTGGCGCCCCCTCATCTCGTCATGCAGTGCGCCGCGTCCGTAGGAGCCGCAGCAGAGCGCGCCGCACTGGCGGGCGGCCTCCAGACAGCACAAGAACTCGTGCCCGTCTACCTGCGGCTCTCGCAGGCAGAGCGGGAGCGGAACGAACGAATGAAAAAGGAGCAGATGAAATGAGTGGAAAAGTACATGTCATGGACCACCCCCTGGTGGCCCACAAGCTGACTATCCTGCGGGACAAGGAGACCAGCGTGAAGGATTTCCGGGAGCTGGTCTCGGAGATCGGGATGCTCATCACCTATGAGGCCACCCGCGATCTCCCACTGACCACCAAAGAGGTGGAGACGCCCATCTGCAAGACCACCGCCCCCACTCTCAAGGGCAAGAAGTTCGCAGTGGTCCCGATCCTGCGGGCCGGACTGGGCCTGGTGGACGGCGTGCTGCGGATGGTGCCCGGCGCCCGCGTGGGCCATATCGGTATGTTCCGCGACGAGGAGACGCTCGAGCCCCACGTGTATTTCTGCAAGATGCCCAAGGACATCGCCGAGCGGGACATCCTCATCGTGGACCCCATGCTGGCCACTGGCGGCAGCGCTGAGGCCGCTATCACAGAGATGAAGAAGCGGGGCTGCAGGAACATCAAGCTCATGGTCCTGCTGGCCGCGCTCGAGGGCATCCACCGCATCCAGGAGACTCATCCGGACGTGGACATCTACTGCGGCGCGGTGGACGACCACCTGAACGAACATGGCTACATCGTCCCCGGCCTGGGAGACGCGGGAGACCGCATCTTCGGCACGAAATGAACGAAGCGTCTCCTTTCTCAGCAGAAAAGCTCGGGATCCGCAATGCGCGGGTCCCGAGCTTCCTTTCTATCCAGGGATCGGTGCTGCGCGGCAGGGATGCTCCATCTCCGGAACAGCTCCGAGGATGTCTCCGCTCTAAGCACCGTATGTCTTCCCGCTCCATGTCCGGCATACTCAATAGAGGAAGCAGTAGATCCCCGCCCAATGCAACGCCGCGCCTGCCAGGACGAACAGGTGCCAGAGGCAATGGTCGTATTTCCGGCTCCGGGCGAAGGGAATCATCCCCACTGTATAGGCGATGCCGCCCCCCAAGATGGCCCACAGCAGGCCGCGAGCTTCCCTCCAAAAAGAGGGGATGAACAGCAGGCCGCTCCAACCGATGAGGAAATAGAGCGTGTAATGGAGCGGGCGCAGGCGTCCCGGGCCGAATACGGCGATCAGCACCATGCCAAGCAGGATGATCCCCCACTGCACGCAAAACAGCGTCACGCCTACACGCCCACCCAGATACACCAGCAAGATCGGTGCGAAGGTCCCACCGATCAGCAGATAGATGGAGATATAGTCGAACCGGCGGCACACGCGTTTGGCGGTGGAACCGGACTTCATCGCATGATACAGGCTGCTCATCAGCAGCATCACCACCATGCTGATCCCGTACACCAGCGAAGCCAGGAGCCTCATCCCCGTGTCTGAACGCAGCAGGAGCAGCACCATGCCCGCCACGGCCAACAGGGCCCCCGCGCCGTGGGTGGCGGCGTTGAACACCTCTTCGCCCAGCGTCAGCCTGGGGGGCTCGTTCATGGCCCGCAGCCGGGCCCGCCGCACAGAGCGGGCCCGCTCCTCGCAGGTTTTCCTTCTCGTACTCATCGCGATCGCATCCACAGCATCTCGTCTCCTCGCAGTCAGATATCTACATATCATATAATATGATTTTATTTATTATATTATACGCTTTATAAAAATATATCAAGTAGTCAGGAAGAATTTTCACAGAACGTTCACAGCAAAAGGAGGAGGACGCTCCCACGTCCTCCTCCAAGGGTCCGCCGCCCCGTGTCAAGATCAGTTCCAGAAATCGGTCTTTTCTTTCAAGCCGATGTCATGGGCTTTGAAAACAGGGTCCTTCCCCGCTTTCCGCTGCTCCGTATAGTTCCGCAGCGCTGCCAAGGCCGGCCGTGCCAGGATGACGATCACCGGCAGGTTGATGAGGGCCATCAGGCCCATCAGCACGTCTGCCAGGTTCCACACCAGGTCGATGCTCTGTCCCGCGCCGATAAAGATGACGATCAGCGCATTGATGCGGAAGAGCACCATGAACTCCTTGGAAGGTACCCGGCCGACGATATAAGTCAGCGCGTTATCCACGTAGTACAGGTTCCCGATCAACGTGGTGAAAGCAAAGAGCACCATGGCCACAGTGATGAACACGGGCCCTATGTCTCCGAACACGTTCTCCAGGGCGAGCTGGACATAGGGCGCGCCCTCCAGGGAAGCGTCCGGCTCCACGCCGGAGCACAGCAGCATGAACGCAGTGGCGGAGCAGATGAGCAGAGTGTCGATGAACACGGAGAGCATCTGCACCAGTCCCTGCTTCACCGGATGGCTGACGTGGGCGGAAGCAGCCGCGTTCGGCGCAGAGCCTACGCCCGCCTCATTGGAGAACAGGCCGCGCTTGATGCCATACATCATGGCGGAGCCAGTGAAACCGGCGAAGATGGCCTGGAAGTCGAACGCCTCGGTGAAGATGCGGCCGATCACCTCAGGCAGCAGGCCGATGTGCATGATCATCACCACCAGCGCCACCAGCACATACAGACCGCCCATGAACGGCACCACTGTGGAGGTCACCTTCACGATCCGCGCACCGCCGCCCATGATGCAGTATCCCACCACGAGGGCCAAGATCGCGCCGATGACCCAGGGCGTCGTGGCTGGATCGTAGAAGGAATAGCCGGAGAAGGTGGACTGGAGATTATAGGAAGCCACCATGTTGAAGCCACCCGCATAGGTAAGGATGAGGGTGACAGCGAAGAGCACGGCCAGGGGGCGGCTGTGGAGCGCGGCTTCGATGTAGTAAGTGGGGCCGCCATAGCTCCCGCCGGTCCGGGGATCCCGACGCTTATAGATCTGGGCCAGCGTCGACTCGATGAAGGCAGAAGCCCCGCCGATCAGCGCGATGAGCCACATCCAGAACACCGCTCCATAGCCACCCAGGCATACCGCCGTGGAGATGCCCACGATGTTGCCAGTCCCCACACGGGATGCGGTAGAGACCATGAGGGCCTGGAACGAGGAGACGGCCCCCTCCTTCTCCGGGCGCTCGCCCACCACGCGGATGGACTCCCGCATCATGCGGAATTGGACGAACTTGGTCCGGAACGTGAAATACACTCCCGCTGCGATCAGCAGGATCACCAGGATATACGTATACAAAAAATTGCTCAGGGCGGCGATCATCTCTCCCAGCATGTCTACATCTCTCTCCTTCGTTCCTGTTGGGGAATCGTCCCAGTTTCGCTGCAGTCAGCCCGAATAGGATATCGAACTTTTCTGTCCTTGTCAACGGGGGATCGAAATATCTTGCGTCCGCGGCTCTCCACAGACCACCTGCGGGGACCGCCAGCCCCGGCTATCCCGCAGTCGGATAGCCGCAAAGGGCCTCTGTCAGATACCCGGTAGACGGATCGAAGTCATAGGCCAGTGCGCCGCCCTCCGCTGCCGCGCAGGTCAGGCGCAGGGTGCCGTCCTCCTGCCAGGAAAGACCGGTGATGGAACGCTCCTCCTCATACCAGTCCCGCAGATCGTACAGGCTGCCATCGGGACCCGCGCCAGGCGCTCGCCGTTCCACACCGAACGCCGTCGGCGTGTCCGTCAGGAAGGCGGAGCAGGTGCCGTCCGCAGACCACACGCGATACCGGGCGGAGCTCTCCCGCAGGCGGTCCGCCGTCATGGCCTCCACATCGGACGTCCACTGCGCCCCTGTCAGCGGAGGCACCAGGAAGATCCGTTTGTCGCCATACCGCTCCCCAGCGTCCCAGTCGGCGCCGTTGGACAGGTAGAGGTCCGTGCCGTCTGTGACGATGTAGGAGAGACGCTGTTCCACGATCTGCCCGTCGCTGCGCATACGCCAGAGGAAGCTGCCGTCTTCATAGATCACGTCGATGATCATGGGCGTCCCTTCGCCATAGTCCTGCACGGTCCGCAGCTGGCATGGGGCATCCAGGGCGACCTTCTCCAAAAACGTCCCCACGGCCTCGCTGTCCTCCGTGCTGCCCCCCGTGTAGATCACCGCTCCGCTGCCGGATGCCTCGGCCGCGCCGTAGACGGCTGGCAGGTCCTCCAGCCGGGCGAATCCATAGGGCGTTGCGGCCGTGTATGCGCTCTCGCCCAGCTCGAACGGCGCGTACAGTGTCTGGCCGCCCACCGTCTTCACGAGGCGGTATCTCCCCACCCCCAGCGTCTCTTCGAACAGCGAGGAGTCACAGCGCAGGGCCATGGAGCTCCCTGGCTTCAAGGTGTAGCCGACTGTGACCCACCCGGCGTCTGCCCGCAGAGTCAGGTCCTCCCAGGCGCCGTCCTCCCAATGCTGGAGGCCATACGCCTCTCCGAAGTCCACAGTCTGCTCCGTGTCATTGTGGATGAAATAGGTGTAAGACGTCAGGGTCGGATCGTAGACCGCGTGCTCCACTTCCATGGTCAGCCCCTCCGGCGCGGCGGCCTCGGCGTCTGGTGCTCCATCCGCCTCGAGGGGGGCAGTCTCTCCGCCTCCCGCGCATCCGCTCAGCAGCAGACACGCTGCCAAGATCAGCAAGGTCCTCCTCACTCCACATCACCTCTCGCTCATTTTGACGGATAGCCCAGGGATACGGCCCTCCAGTTCCTGGCATCCTGTACAAAAGAAGGCTGGATTTTTTTCAGCTGTCCTTCTTGCATTTTAACAAAGCATCCGGTACAATACAAGTACAAGGGAAGAATGATAGCTGCAACGAAGTGCTGTGCGCACGGGCTGACACCTATCATTCCGTTTTTTTGATAGGTGTTCCAACCAGCAGCGGTTTGGAGCGCCTTTTCTTTTTGAACGCAGGAAAAAGGGACGAGAAGGAGGTCATTCCTATGATCCTACTGGCAAACGGCAAGGTCATCACCCGCGACCCGGACGGTGCCGGATACCTGCCCGACGGCGGCGTGGTCACCGACGGCGGGCAGATCCTGGCGGTGGGCACCACCGCCGATCTGAAGGCCAGATACCCCCAGGCCGAGTTCGTGGACGCCCGAGGCGGCGTCATCATGCCGGGACTCATTAATGCCCACACCCACATCTATTCCGCTCTGGCCCGGGGCCTCTCCATCGACGGTTATGCTCCTACCAGCTTCTACGAGGTCCTGGACGGCCAGTGGTGGTACATCGACCGGAACCTGGATCTGGAGGCCACGAAGGCCAGCGCCCAGGCGCTGGTGATCGACTCCATCAAGCAGGGCGTCACCACCATCTTCGACCACCACGCCAGCTTCTGCCAGATCCCCGGCTCCCTGATGAAGATTGCCGAGGTGACGAAGGAGTTCGGCATGCGGGCGTGCCTCTGCTACGAGGTCAGCGACCGGGACGGGGAGGAGAAGAGCATCCAGTCCGTTCAGGAGAACAAGGACTTCATCGACTACTGCGAGAAAAACCCCAGCGATATGCTCAAGGCCATGTTCGGCGGCCACGCCCTCTTCACCATCTCCGACAAGACCTTTGACCGGATGGTCGCCGCCAACAACGGCCGGGTGGGCTATCACATCCACGTGTCCGAGGGCATGAACGACGTGTACGACTCCCTGCAGAACTACGGCCGCCGGC